>NZ_DCEA01000053.1:8891-49776 GCF_002316705.1 Syntrophomonas sp. UBA1041 | reverse complement strand
ATCAACAGCTTTTTGGACTCCGTATCGAATATTCAATATATAGGCGCATTGAATCAAAACGGCAACAACGCGGCTGCTTTTACTGTTCATGCCAGTGACGGCACGGTAAATCCGCTGTTGGGAACGGTCAGTGTCAATATTGCCGCCGTCAATGACGATCCGAATGTAACCGGGCTGCCCACGGATATTACGGCTGCGGAGAATACGGCCAGCAATGTTGACCTCTCGGCGGCGAGCTTTTCCGATGTGGACGCGGGCTCGAATTCCGTAACCTTGATCTTAACGGTGAACACAGGTATTCTCTCGGCCTCATCAGGGGGCGGCGTTGCTGTTGCGGGATCGGGTACATCAGAATTAACCTTGACCGGCACGGTCTCCAATATCGATACTTACCTGGACACCGCTTCCAATATCCAGTATACAGGTCCGGCGGGCATGAGCGGCGATAATGCGGCGACGCTTACCCTTGCCGCCAACGATGGAGGAAATACCGGCGCAGGAGGAGGCGCGGACGTCACCCTCGGCACGGTCAATATCGACATTACGGAAGCGCCTCCGGCCGTGACAAACGTAAGCTCGGCGAAAACGGACGGCACCTATGGCATCGGCGAAGTGATTGAGATCACCGTTGCTTTCACGAAACCGGTCACGATCACCGGCACGCCCCAACTGACACTGGAAACCGGAACGGTCGACAGGACGGCCAATTATTCCAGCGGGTCCGGGACGGCCGTTCTGAAGTTCACCTATACGGTGCAGTCGGGCGACGAGTCCGCCGACCTTGACTACGCCTCCGCCGCCGCGCTTTCGCTAAACGGCGGCACGATTCAATCGGCATTGGGCACGGACGCCGTTTTGACATTGCCGCTTCCGGGAGCGTCCGGCTCTCTGTCCGCAAACAAGTCCATCGTGATTCAGGCTTTTCCCTCGGTCAGCCTTACTGTAGACCCCGCATCCATTTCGGAAGCCGGCGGCGCTTCAAGCATTACCGCCATCTTATCTGAGCTTTCCAGCCAAGCTGTAACGGTGACTCTGTCCTATTCGGGAACAGCGACCAGCGGGAGCGATTACAACAGCTCGGCCAGCACGACCATTACGATTCCCGCCGGGGATCTGTCCGCCGATGCGGCTGTCGGCATTACGGCTACACAGGACGCTGACGTGGAAGGCAATGAAACGATCATTATCGATATTACCGAGGTTGCAAAAGGCTTTGAAAACGGTACCCAGCAGCAGACCATCACCATCATGGACGACGACATTGCCACGGTCAGCTCTGTCTCAAGTACAACGGCTGACGGCAGCTATAAGACTGGAGAGGGCATTACTGTTACCGTAACATTTAATGCTCCGGTTACGGTTGCGGGAACTCCTCAGCTGCTTCTTGAAACCGGAACAACCGATCGGGCTGCCGATTATGTGTCCGGTTCGGGAACAGACGTACTGACGTTTAACTACACCGTCCAAGCGGGGGATAGCAGCGGTGATTTGGATTATGCGGGTACAGGATCCCTGACCTTAAACGGGGGCACGATCCAAAACAGCGGGTTCGATGCGGACCTTACTCTTCCCGCGCCGGGCGCTGCCAACTCGCTGTCCGCCAATAAATCAATTGTGATCGACACCATGGCGCCTTCCGCGCCGGGGACGCCGGATCTGGCAGAGGGTTCAGACACGGGCCTAGCCAATACCGACGACATCACGAACGATATCACGCCGACCTTTACAGGGACGGCGGAAGCAAACAGCACGGTAAGCGTGATATCTTCCCTTAACGGAAGTTTAGGAACAGCCGCCGCCGACGGGAGCGGCAACTGGAGCTTCACGGCAGGGGCGCTGGCTTCGGGCAGCCATATTATCACCGCGACGGCGACGGACGCTGCCGGCAACACCAGCGCGGCTTCGGCGGGGCTGTCCATAGGCATCGATACCACGGCGCCGACCGCCACGGTGTCCATGGGCGATACCGCCTTGGCGGCCGGAGAGAGCACCATGGTGACCTTTATCTTCTCGGAGGCGGTAACCGGATTTAACAACGATGACCCGACTATCTCCAACGGCGTTTTGACTCCCGTCATCTCGGCGGACGACGGCGTAACCTATACCGCCACGTTCACCGCGGACAGCGTCAACTCCGATACCAATTCAATTTCCGTAAACCTCGCTGAGATAACCGACATAGCGGGGAACGCCGGCAGCGGCGCCGCGGCTTCGGAGAATTATACGATTATCATAATCACCGTTCCGGACGCGCCCACCATCGGAACGGCGACCGCCGGGAACGGCCAGGCCACCGTCAGCTTTACCGCCCCCGCGTCGGACGGCGGCGCGGCGGTCATAAGCTACACGGTAACGGCGAGCCCGGGAGGAATCACCGCCACGGGTGACTCGAGTCCGATCACGGTGACGGGGCTTACAAACGGTACGGCATACACCTTCGCGGTCACAGCGACAAACAGCGCGGGCACCAGCACGGCCTCCGCGCCTTCAAACAGCGTGACGCCGCAAAGAGCTTCCACAGGAGGCGGCGGATCCTCCACGCCCGCGCAGACATATCATGCCGACGTAAAAGCCGGCGACGGCGGCGGATCCACTCTGCCGGTCACGGTTGACAGGAATACCGGCAGCGCCTCCGTCGACACGGGCTCTCGGAGCAATTTGATATCCGACGGAAAAACCACCGTCATTACGGTACCTTCCATCACCAACGTCAGCACCTACACGCTGGGCATACCGGTTCCGGATTTGTCAATGACCGATAAGCAGGGCAGTCTGACCGTTGACACGGATAAGGGAAGCATTACCGTTCCGTCCAATATGCTGACAGGCGTCGCGGGCGCGGACGGGAATAAGGCGCAAATCACCATCGGCCAGGGTGATAAAGACAACCTGCCCGACGATGTGAAGGAAGCCATTGGCGACCGGCCGCTGGTACAGCTCACGCTGTCCATAGACGGCAAGCGGACAGGCTGGAATAATCCTGCCGCGCCGGTGACGGTGAGCATTCCCTATGCGCCAACCGCGGCGGAGCTGGAGCATCCCGAGAGCATCGTCGTATGGTACATAGACGGTTCTGGCGATGTTGCCACCATCCCCAACGGACATTACGACCCCGCGACCGGCACGGTTATCGTTGATGTCACTCACTTCAGCAACTACGCTGTGGCATATAACAAGGTAATCTTCAATGATGTAGCGGCGGGCGCATGGTACGACAAGGCCGTGAGCTTTATCGCGGCGCGAGAGATTACGGCGGGTACGGGCCATGGAAAATACAGCCCCGAAGCGAAGCTGACGCGGGGCGAATTCATTGTCCTGATGATGCGCGCGTATGGCATATCTCCGGATACCAACCCGGCCGACAACTTCGCAGACAGCGGCAATACCTATTACACCGGTTACCTCGCAGCGGCGAAACGGCTGGGCATATCCGCAGGGGTTGGCGACAACCTGTACGCGCCGGGCAGGGAGATCACCCGGCAGGAGATGTTCACCCTGCTGTACAATGCCCTCAAGGTCATCGGGCAGCTCCCCCAGGGCGATTCCGGCAAAACGCTGCTTGACTTCTCCGATGCTTCGCAAATTGATGAATGGGCGGGAGAAGCTATGGCAGCCTTCGTCGTAACAGGAACCATCGGCGGCAGCAATGGGTCGCTCACACCGCTCAGCACGACCACCAGAGCGGAAATGGCTCAGGTGCTGTATAATCTGCTGGGGATGTAGTCTGAATTAATGCCAAGCTAAACAAGAAAGCAGAGCCGGCCGCAAGTCGAGGCCGGCTTTGCTTTCTTTGTTGCCCCGTAACGGTTACCCCCTCGGTTCATTCGTTGTATCTGGGGTGACCGCACTGGGAGTTCCGGGCCATACACATTGTGAATAAAAGCACGAAACGTGTTGCAGGGCAATACCTGCAGTACGTTTTGTTGTATTCGTGTCACATTAAATATTTTGCTTATAATTATGGCCTGCCAATAATATAATATTGTAAGATATATATAGATGGCAAGAGAAAACAGGCCAACCAATTTGTACCAGGAGAGGGAGGATTTATATGAGTATCATGCTTCCCAGACGTGAGTACGTGGTGAGAGCTCTTAACGAAATGGATCAGACCGACGCTTTATTACTTCGAATGAGATGGGGCTTGGATGACGGCAAACCCATGCCGATCTCGTCATTAGCCAAATATTTCAACCTGACCCAAGACAAGATTATGGAAGAATTGAGAAGGGTCGGATTTCAGGTGTTCATGCTCGCCCGCCAACTAGAGGACACTGAAAAAACCGTACCAAGATCATAGCCCGCTATTACTTAAATACCTCGCCTTTATTTACAACTGCCTTAACTCGCTGCACAATCAATTCCACCAACTTTTCTTTCTTGCGCCAGCGCACGTAACTGCGGGACGGATCCAGGGCGTAATGACTGATAATATTTTTGCATTCCGCAGCGTCCATGTCTTCTAAGGTCTTGATTAAGAGAACGCTTCCCCCTTCCAGGAAAGCCTTGAAGGGATCGACAGAAGGGGGCTCCTTAATTGAGGCCTTCTTCTTTGGCGCCTTTGGCGCCGCTTGGCCGGCCGGCATCAGCTTTTCATTCATATAGGCCTGCCAGGGCACCGACAGCCGACTGGCCAGACGTTTGTTTCCCGCCACTTCTTCAGCCAGGATATGCAGCATCTGAGCCATGCATTCGCTCAGCCTTTCATCGGACATGGCTCAAAACCTCCTCGGTTAATTGACGATACTGCTGATAGGGGGCTTGGTATCCATATTTGCCGTGCAGACTGGGATAGTCCACGGAAAAATCCATGGCCGCTGCCGCTTGCGTACTCTCGGGGAGAATGGTGTCAAATACCCTGCCAAATCCTATTCTGCCCGCATCCATATAAAGAACATGAGACTGGGTGCGGTGCAATACGCTCTGCTGACGGTATTTATTGATCACCACCCCTAAAGGCTTGAGGTCTGCGCCGGTTTCCAGGACCAGCCGGCGCACCCGGCTGACAATCTGGGGTATACCGTAGGTGGACAGAATATCCGGTATCACCGGGATTAAGTAATATTGGCTAAAGACCAGCCCATTCTGAGTAATCAGGCCCAGGTTGGGAGGACAATCGATTAATACTAAATCGTATGCGGCGGCGGTTTCAGCCAGGGCCTCCCCAAGCACTGTCAAGGGCCGCTCGGAGAGAATCCCGCTGGCCTCGATACCGGCCAGATTATCCTGCAGGTCTATCAGGTCCAGACTGGAAGGGAGCAGATCCAGGCCAGGAATGCCGCCGTTGATATTAGAAACTTGATGAACAATGGCTTCCCGGGGATTGAAAACCGCGCGCTGCCGCATACGATCACGGAACAACTGCACTACCGTTTGTCCCCGGACGTTGCGTTTTTTCCATTCGTATTCATTCATCAAGGCCATGGTGGCATTAGTCTGAGGATCAAGATCTATGACCAGGACCTTGAGTTGATGCTGTAAAGCCATGAACTCGGCCAGGGCAACCGTTATAGTGGTTTTGCCCACTCCGCCTTTTAAATTAATAATGCTGATCACTGATGCCATATGTCACACTATCCGCCCAGAATGAACAGTATTTGTCGAAAGATGATTGTACCGTCATTGTATCTTATCACGGACAGAATGAATACCCTTCTCATTAAATGCAGGCTGAATTTACCTAACCGGGTGACAAATGGGGTGACAGGGTGGCAAAAAGGACCCCCGCGCCGCAACCGCCAAAAAAATAAAGGCGGCTCATGGCCGCCTTTCCCAGAAAGATATGAGGAGGACTACAGATTAGATGTCATTTTTTGCACCCCGTCGAGATAGTAACTGCGGTTCACAGTCTGCCCGTCGACGGTCACTATGACCGCCGGGGCGTTTTCCCGGTGAAGTTTACCCTGTAAGTACCACATTTCTTTATAACAGTTTTGCTCAGGCTGGTTTTCTATCCAGGCCGGTCCTTCCTCCCGGTGCAGTCTGCCTGCTTGATACCACTGCTGACATAATATCGAACCGTCGGAATCATAGATGGTTACAGCAGGCGCCCCGATGCGGTGCAGACGGCCATTATAATACCATTCTTCCTGCATGACAGCATTCTGATCGCGAAAATAGAGAATGGAAGCCGGACCATCCTGGCGGTGAAGCTGGTCATTGACATACCAGTGTTCGGCCAAAGGAGTACCATCCATCTTATAGACCGTAACCGCCGGGCCATTATCCCGGTGTTTGGTTTTTTTGATCCTGTCCTTGTAGTAAACCACCATTTCGACCTGCTGGTCATTAAACGAGGGATTAGCGGCAAACAAAGCGATTCCTCCCTGTTTGGTCCTGTAGAAACGGACCACATCAAATTCGTGAATATGTTAACAAAAGGGTAGCATGATATCCGGAATGAATTCAACCGATAAGCACGAACTGCCGTTGTCCAGGCATGAACTGCCGTATAATAGACATAAACTATCAATTTTCGAAAATATGCAACTATTGATACAAAAATGAGACAATACTTATTTTACAATCAAAACTGGACAGGAGGCCTGGCGCAATACTCGGTCACTGACACTGCCCAGAAGCAGGCCGCTGAAAGTACCTAACCCCCTGCTTCCCATTACCACCAGGTCATAACCCCTGGCCGTGATTTCATTAATGATAATTCTTTCGGGAGTCCCCCATACGGTTGTGGTGTTGATCTCCACTTTGCTTGGCGGCAGTTGCTTAACAGTATCATCGATGATGGTTTGCCCCGCTTCTTTGAGATTGTTCACAATAGCTTCGCTTATCAGGGGAGGATCCTGCATGGAACCAAGTCCGGTCAACTGACTTATGTTTATCACATGCAGGAGAGTAACGGAGCCATGGTATTTTTCGGCGATGTCTACCGCTCTCACCGCAGCCATAATTGAATGTTTAGATCCATCTACGGGCACCAGGATTTTTTTAAACATGATCTTGCTCCTCCAATGCTAGTTTGCTATTCCAATATTCTTTTCGATCAGGCGCGAGTTAACGACAGTCGTATATCAATCGCCGCGCACGATCAAGACCGGACACGGCGCCAGTTTGGCGACCCGGTCGCTCACGCTTCCCAATAAGAGACCGCTGATGGCGCCCAGCCCCCGGCTGCCCATAACTATCAGATTAAATCCGCCCTTTTGGGCCTTTTCCACTATGACATCGGCTGGATTGCCCCAGGCCAACTCGGTTTCTATACAGACTTTTTCACTCTGATCCGCGGCCTGAATAGCTTCCAGATTGGACTTCACTTCAGACAGTAGAGCCAGGCCCTCCTGCTCGCGTTCATGGGTGGGATTATTCTTCGAAGCAGGTCTGAGGTAACCGCCCCGATTATTTTGCGCGGTGTTGATGATGTGTAATAAAGTAATCCTACCCCCATGTTTGACTGCCATGAATACAGCCCGCTGCGCAGCGAGATCGGCAAAATCAGAACCATCGACGGGCACCAAAATCTTTTTAAACATGGTCAGGCCTCCTCGCAATAACAATAAATAAGAAAAAGAAAACAATCACTAAAGTTCGAATATTCTGAAAATAATTGACCACTGTATTTATCATAGTATAAACTATAAACACGGGAGAAGGGTTGAAGAAACTTGTCTCGCGAAAACACTCCTATAAGGACACGTTCTTTGAAAATCGATCAAACGATCAGGTTCTGGATCTGACCAAAAGCCTGACAGGTCTAATGAGAATTTGAGCGGGTGATCTCCCCCGGCAAGGAAATAGTGTTTTTGACTGGAGTGATAACAGGAGGTAATGGATTGTATCCAAAAGCTCCACAGTAAGAGGGTTGGCATTAAAAAGGTGCCGGCCTTTTTGTTATTTAGAGAAGAACGATTTGTTTGCCAAAGATGATCCGGGTTTGGCCATTTGGCATAGAAAAATTGGCCTATAAGCCGATAAAATCGCAGCGGATTTGGGTTAGCCGCCGATAACCAAAAGATGGAATCCTGGTAAGCAATCCATTAACGGCAGGGGTTTTAAACCTTCTTCACCACACTATTACAAAATATTATGGGAATATAAGCATTTTGTGCCTGTCGGTGTGATATGATATGAGGAAGGGGGTGATGTTCATGAACAGAGCCTATCTGTTGCAGGAACTCAAGTGTGCCGTCACGGAAATTGTTGAGTTACAAGAGCAGCTCACCCTAACCAATAATTTCCGGGAGGTGAGGCGGATAGAAAAACGCCTCAAAGAAGTGCGGTGTTTGAAAAACTGGTTGCTACAGCAGCTTGACTGCATCACTGACCAGCAAACCGCGTAACCCAATAATCCACTGACAGAGAGGCCAGACCTCCTTATTTTTTTGCCCATTTTGCGGTTCTGTTCATGGCAACAAGAGGAAATAAGATCTTCGCAACGAAATGTTTAGGGGAGGAGGTGTTACTCATGGGAATGTCCAAAGAAGATAAATTTGAATTCATGTTTGATACGGTCTTGGAAATCGCCAGAAAAACCAAGGCCATCCCTTACTCTGATTATCTGCAGGCTAAATTCGATATAGATGAAGCCGATATCGATCTAATGGATAAGATCAGCCGTCCCCTGATAGAGGAATACAAGCAGGGCAAGCGCACCGATTATAGCATCATACAGCAAAGCCTCACCAAAGCGGGTATGCCCCTTAATAAAGTAGACGCCTTGATATGTTTGTTCTATGCTCAGGGGGAAAAGGACGAGTTCTGGGAAATGCTGAAGAATAAGCCGCATTATATTGAAAACCGCTTTAAGCAAATTAAGGACACTATGAAGGCGCTGTACTAAGGCTATAAACCGGTAAGCTGCGAGAAGGCATCAGGGTGAAGCGGGGCGTAGTACCGATTCTGCTGCCGCGAGGATAGACATACCGCGGACTAAGCTTTCTTATGGAGCAGGCGGAAAACAATGAAAAGCAGCCAAGAGCCCATCACTATCAGGCTCACTATCTGCAATGGCGATAAAGATTGGAAGTCCAAGGTAATGATCCACAGAGTAAATGCGATAAGGAAAAGAATATCGATGATCGAAATACGCATGGTCGTTGCCTCACAATCGTTGGGGGGTGAGTTTAAACCTCTTTCTATTGTATAATCTGCGCCCTGGTCATGACAAGGCGCTAGTTTAATAATGGAAATTATTAATGCATATAAAGACATGATAACTGGGAAAGTTTGTAATATAATACATTTAGATTAGTTATACCAGCAGACAAGTTTAAGGTATCTCATTTACCGGGATACCTTTGTTTTCAAAGCCGGGTTTTTCCCAGGGGGTATGAAGTATGAATGAAGTCAATACTGTATCCTCGGCAGCAGATACGGAATGTGAAACCAACTTTAGCAAAGCTTTTCATTCCAGCTCGATAATGAAATTCATACTTGATTATGAAACCCTGAAATTTGTGGATGTCAACCATACCTGGCTTGAAACCATGGGGTATGAGCGCGAGGAAGTGGTGGGGCGAACCGCGACGGAATTGGATGTATACGAAAACATAGGGGTGCGCAAGGAGCTGGTTAGAGCAGTGCAGCAACGCCAGGCGATAAGCAACCAGGAGATCCGCACCCGTACCAAATGCGGACAGATTCTGACCACCATAACCGGAATCGACTATATTTATTATAAAGGCAAACTGTGTATTCTAGGAGAAACGGTGGATATCACCGGGCATAAGCACACCGAACTGGCTTTGCTGCAATCAGAGGAGAAATTCTACAAGGCCTTCAACAGCTCCTTTATCATTCAGATTATCAGCCGCCTGCAAGACGGCCTTATAATAGAGGCCAATGATGCTTGTTGTGCGGCTTTTGCTATGTCCAGGTCCGATATGATCGGCAAGACCTCTAACGAAATGGGGATGTGGGTGTCTGCAGACCAACGTCCGCGCATTATTGAACATTTGTTGCAGGATGGCTATTACTATAACCCCGACTGGAAGTATAAAATAGGATCACAAATCAAGTGCGGCATCGTCAACCTGAAAATGATTAAATTGGCGGGAGAATGGTATATATTAACCAGCCTGGTCGATATAACTGAACGCAAATTGGCTGAACAAGCCTTGGTCGAATCAGAGGAGCGGTTTTATAACGCATTTCACAACAGTCCGGTGATCATGGCGATTTATGATGCCGAGAGTATACAGCATATTGAAATCAATCAGAGGTATACCGCGGTATTCGGCTACACTCCGGAAGAAGCCGTCGGCAAGACCCCGGGCGAATTGGATCTGTGGAAGGACTTTATGCAAAAGCAGTCATTTATCAGCGCTTTGCAGGTTAATGAAAGGGTGGAGAATTTTGAAGCCCAGCTGGTTACCAAGCATGGCGTTGTCAGAACCGTTTTGCTTCAGGTACAAACCATCCATCTCAACGGAATACGCTGTTTCTTGAATTCTATGATAGACATTACCGCACTCAAGAATATGGAACAGGAGATCAACCGCCTGGACCGTTTGCATCTGGTGGGGGAAATGGCGGCTTCTCTGGGGCACGAAATCCGCAACCCCATGACCTCGGTGCGCGGGTTTCTTCAATTGCTCGGTGAAAAGGATGATTTGGCCCACTACAAGGACTACTTCAACCTGATGATAGAAGAGATGGATCGCGCCAATGAGATCGTCACCTCATTTCTATCGATGTCTACCAACAAACTTATCTCGCCGCAGCTGGAGGATTTGAACCAAACCATCAGCAGTATCTTCCCGCTTATTCAAGCAGATGCAACCCGCGCCGATAAGGTGGTAGAGCTGGATTTAGAGCCGCTGCCCAGGCTGATGATCGACCTCAATGAGATTCGCCAGATGATAATCAACCTGGCTCGCAACGGGCTGGAATCAATGCCGGGTCGGGGGACGTTGGTCATAGGCAGCCGGTGCCAGGGCTCTCAGGCGGTGCTTTTTGTGCGCGATCAGGGGACTGGTCTGGACCCGGCTGTGATTAACAAAATAGGCACACCATTTACCACCACCAAGGAAAACGGTATCGGCATCGGTCTGGCTGTATGCTACAGTATAGCCGCCCGCCATAAGGCCGAGATAGAATTTGAGACCAGCCCGAAGGGAACTACCTTCTACGTGAAGTTCAATATTTCTTGAAGTGCGGCTGTACATATAATCGTACACTGTACAAATTCAACAACATCCTGCCGTATAAAGCGGGGTGTTTTTTTACGGCCGGGGGATTCGGAAATCCACCAGTACGGCGGAGATGGCATCTGAGGAGAGGCGACCGGGCGATTGGCACGATTATTGCGATAAAAATTAATAACTTAAAAAGTTTAGCCACCCATTTACATATTCCCCTCTTCTTAAATGTTGGCAACGGTCCGGGGGGACCCGCATTCTTGCGATACCCCCCGGATCGTGCCATAACTTTTTAACTTCCATAGAACGTCAAGAATATTTGTAAGAAAGCATGGGCCGGGGTTTAATGCCCCGGCGCCATCGTTATTACCTATGAATCGGGTCTGGAGTGCCCTGTACTACAGTTCAATCCTGACAATATCCCGCGGGGTCGAAGACAGGTAGCGGGCGCCGCCGGCTCCATCGATGACCAGGTCATCTTCTATTCCCACCACCCCCTCACCGGGGAAGAAGAATTTGGGCTCGATCGCCAAAGTCATGCCCGGCTGCAGAACCTCTCTGGCTCCCTGGCAGATGATGGGGAGCTCATCAAGCTCCAGGCCGATGCCATGGCCGATGAAGCGTACCTGGGAGGGACCGAAACCCATGAAATTCTCGGCGAAAGGGGTCTCCTTTTTAACCCAAGTGAGGATCTCATCATAGACCTCCCCGGCGATGCGCCCGGGGACGAGCGCCCGGCGGATCATTTCTTCGACCTCCAGGGCGGTTTGATAAGCATTTTGCAGCTTTTGAGGAAGGTCTCCCATGACCAGCATCCGGGTCACATCGGCATGATAGCCTTTATAGGCCAGGGCAAAATCCATGACGATGGCCTCGCCGGTCTGAATCGGGCTCTGCGAAGGCCCTATGGGATGCGCCCACGAAGGCCCCAGTCCGCCGGTGGGACCATCGAAATAGGTGGGTACGGCTGCCCGTGCCCCGGCCGCAACTCCCCCGAAATGAAGCTCGCCGCCAAAGCTCCTCAAGCGGATCATGGGTTCGTGTCCAAGCTGTCTGGCCTTGACTTCAAGCAGGCTCTCCAGCTCGATTTCCGTCATGCCAGGGCGCAGCAATGATGATACGTGCTCCAGCAATCCCGAATAAATCTGGCCGGTCCTGGCGATCTGGGCTATTTCCCATTGGGATTTAACCGCCCTGAGCAGGCGCAGGGCATAGGAAACATCGACGAATTTGGTTTGGGCGAAAGCTTTGCGGTAGCGGTTGAAACATGCCACCGGCAGGACGTCATATTCCAGACCAAGTATGCTCGGTACCGGGTGTCCGGCTTCACCGATAATATCAGGCAATCTCGAAATCCCGGTAAGCGGCATAACCTCCCAGGGACATTCCGTCTGGGCCCGTTCTAAATCCCGGTAGGCGAGAATCACCGGTTTGCCCGCATCGGGTATATACACATGCAGGTCCTGGGCCGTACCCGTAAAGTACATGGTGTCAACCCGCTGTACGAGTAGTGCTCCGTCGATTTCTTTGTCCCTGAGGATCTCTTGAAAACAATCCAGTCTCTTTTGCAGCTCATCTCTTGACAACATAAACCCGCCCCCCAATTTTCCTTATTGACGGACTTCAGGGAGCCTCATTTGAACACTTCGATTATGTAATTATTTAAAGCAGTTGGCTTTCGGAAAATAAGGCTGGGCAGGTTGACAGCAAGCAATAGACAACCCCGGCAAATAGTGTTCTGCTCTGTGCTATCATTCCTCTTACTCCTTATCATTCAGTTGCTCGCAATTTTTCTCTGATCTGTTTATTGAGCCGTATCATTCAATTTAAATCTACCATGGAATAAAAATCCATGATGCCTGGACTCCCTTATAATAATATCATCCTTAAGCCTTTTGGTTAACAATTTTTGTATAAATATGTAGAACCCAAGAATTATAGGAAGGATATGACAGGGGAGGTGATTATGGTGAATGAAGCGCAAATCAGATTCATATGGGTGGCAATTATGCACTGTACTTAAATTAGTTCCCTCTGCTTCTACCGATTTGCTTCATACGCAGAGCTCCCCTGAACCGACTCAAGGAAAGATTAACACTCACTAGCCAATGGGACTATATTCTCGATCGAGGCATCCTCGAGCCAGGGAATGGCGACAAAATGATCTTCGCTAATTTCCTTTACTTTATCCAGCCAGGGTTTTTCTGCCTCAGCTCTGGCAAGCAACATGCTGTCCCGGGTATCGGTCAAAGAAAGACACTGATTTACGACCCACCATTTATTATGAATGCCAGCGCGGTGCAATTCCTCCCGCAAACGGCGCGCTTCCCAGACCGGTGTGGCTTCCGGCAGGGTAACGACAACCACATCAGCCTGGCTTTCATCTCTCAGACGGGGCAGCAGCCTTTGTACCGCGAGGGGGATTTCACCTTTGGTCCTTTGTACTTCACGATGGTAGCTCTGGGTGGCATCCAGCAGCAGCAGGGTATGGCCTGTGGGCGCAGTATCGATCACCACTACCTCATCTTCGGCCTTATCAACTATTTCGGCAAATGCTCTAAAGACAGCAATTTCCTGGGTACATGGGGAGCGCAGGTCCTCCTTGACATATTCCAGGTCTGCTTCACTCATGGTCTCGCGGGCCTTTTCAATTACCTCATTTTGATATTTTATAAGCTCTCGGCGTTCGTCGATGTGGCTCTGAGTGATGTTGGCGGTGGCCTCTATAGCATAGCTGAGGTGGTCGGCCGGATCTGTTGAGGTTAAATGTACCTTAGTCCCTCTATTGGCCAGTGCCAGTGCAATAGTGGCCGCCACGGTGGTTTTGCCCACCCCGCCTTTGCCCATAACAAATATAACTTTTTTACCGCTGGCATAAAGGTCGTTTATCAATACGTCAATGCTCTTTAGATTTAAGGGAGCGGCCGGGGAGTAACTCTTTCCATAATCATCGCCGCTAAAAAAGGACCTTAATTTATCCAGCCCCAAGATATTGTATGAGCGTAAGGGCAGGGTATAGGCGGCGTGTTTATGCAATCCTGGAGGCATGTGTTCCAAGGCATATTTCTGCTCTTCCATTATTTTCATTGAGAGCTGATCAGATGCCTGCCCCAAAACCGCATTAATAATCAGCATTTGGTTGTTGATATTCAGATCGCTGAGCTCCAGGCTGGAACGCTCCGCTTCCAAGAGCGGTGTTTTTTCGGGCTTGGCAACCAGTATCAGGATAGTCCGGTTTTTATCGGCCAGGGTGGCTACAGCTTCCCGGTACATATCTTTTTTGTCTTCCAAGCCGGACAGCTGACCTAAACATGAGGCCCCGTGGGTGCTCTCGCTGATAAAATTACTCCATGCTGAGGGCAGCTCCAGCATACGCAGCGTGTGCCCGGTGGGCGCAGTGTCAAATATGATATGATCATAGGCCTGTTCTGTTTGCTGGTCGGTAATGAAATGAGAAAATTGATCGAAGGCTGCGATCTCAACTGTACAGGAACCGGACAGCTGCTCCTCCATGTTGGCGATTATACCGGGAGGCAGCTTATCTATATAGGGAGCCAGCACGGCTTCTCGATATTCCCGGGCTGCCTCTTCGGGATTTAGATTAGCCACGATGAGGCCGGGCACGTCTTTAACCGGTACTCCATGACCGGTAAGTTCAGTGCCGAAAACATCCTGAAGATTGGAAGCTGGATCGGTGCTTATCAAGAGCACCTTCTTACCGCCGTCGGCCAAATTTACTGCTGCAGCGCAGGCGATGGAGGTTTTTCCAACTCCGCCCTTGCCGGTAAAGAATAGATATTTGGTCAGCTTAATCTTATCCAGAGCAAATGTTTCGTACATAGTCTACCCCCTTCGTTTAGGTGCGGAAAATAAGCGGCTAAACCGGAATGCCCAACCAGTCGGAAAGCTCCTGGTTGGTAGGGTATGCTCTGGTTTTGGCCACCTGACCGTCGAGGAGGGTAACCGGCAGTATGTCAGCTCCCTCTTTTCGCAGCAGGTCGTTTATTAGCTTGTTATTAATAAACTCCATTGGTTCGTTGGATAGACCGTGACGGCTTATATCTACGCTTTTTTCTTTGAGGTTGTCTATAACTACAGCCATTCTGAGCAGTTCGGGATCGATTGCCGGACCGCATACGCCAGTTGCACAGCACATTGCCGGGTCAAAAATCTCAATTTTTTTCATATTGAACGCTCCTTATCTATTGTTCAAAATACTCCCGCTTTTTCTTTAGCCGGATTTTCAAGAGCCTCACAGCCATGTTTACAAGCCTGGACCGCCTCGTTGCTTTCCAGCTGCAGATAGCGTTGGTTTTCTTGGGCCAGTTCAGGGATACTGTCAACGGAGCATTGCAGGAAAGAAGACCATGGTTCAATAATATTGCCGTTTATTAAGGCTTGATTAAGGCTGTAGTAAGATTTCTGTCTGTGTTTGCGTTCGTTAACCAATCCGGCCTGCTTTAGTACTTTGACGTGCTGGGAAACGCGTGGCTGGCTCATATCCAAGATGGCGACAAGTTCGCAGATACATAGTTCCTGGACGGACAGAAATTTAATGATGGAAAGCCGGGTAGGTTCGCCGAGCGCTTTAAAAATTAAGCTGGTTTGCCTGATCATAGATTTCACTCCTAATTATTAATGCTTTATGCTTTATATAATAATATAATTATATTATAACTTTGGGCATGATTGCTCAAGGGCGTTTTCTTAGAATATTTTGGCAGAGGCATATTGAACCAAAAGATGAAGCAGCAGCAATTTCAATCAAAAGCTTAAAACACGAGTATGGCGAAGAAGGCGACGCCATCCCTGAAGAAAAGCGTGAACAGGTCATTGAAAGCCTGAAGCTGCTGTTGGATGCATTTGAAAAGATCTATGTTGTTAAATGGAAGGAGCGATCAGTAATGGAAAGCGATGTTAGATCATCGGTAAAAGAGGTTTACGGGAATATAGCCAAAAACATTAACAGCGATTCAGGATGTGGCTGCGGCTGTTCACCGTACGACCCTAAAGGCCAAATTTCCAGCGGGATCTACGGAAAAACCGACCTGGAAAACCTGCCCCTAAAAGCGGTGGAAGCTTCTCTGGGTTGTGCCAATCCCTTGCTATTGGCCGAATTGCAGCAGGGAGAAACGGTCTTGGACCTGGGCAGCGGCGGTGGTATCGATGTATTGATGGCTACCCGGTATGTGGGGGAAACCGGCAAAGTATACGGCCTGGATATGACCGACGAAATGCTGGCCTTGGCTAATGAAAACAAACAAAAGATGGGTGTTGCTAATGTTGAGTTTTTGAAAGGATATATTGAAGAAATCCCTCTGAAAGATGAAGCGGTGGATGTCATAATGTCCAACTGCGTGATCAACCTTACCGAAGACAAGGAAAAAGCCCTGGCCGAAGCTTACCGGGTTCTGAAAAAAGGCGGCCGCCTGGCTATTGCTGATATCGTGACAATAAAAGACATTCCCGAGGACATAAAAAAGAAAGCAGCCATGTGGTCATCCTGCCTGGGTGGAACCTTAAGCATAGAAGACTATGAAAGCATATTAAAGAAAGTCGGCTTCACAAACCTGGTTATAGAGCCTGTGCAAATATACAACAAAGAGTTTATAACCGGGATGGCTTCTTGCAGCTGTTTTGAGCCGCTCATCGCTGAGGTCAACCTGGACGCGATTGACGGGGCGTTTGCCAGTGCTTATATTAAGGCGGAGAAGCGTTAATGGGAACGTTGTAGTGTACAAAATCGCAGACAACTTAATAATCCACTGGATATAAACAATACCGGGTCTAAAAATCCCGGTATTGTTGTCTCTTTAGCGGCGCCGGCTTTTGGCTATTATACCGATGCGCGAAGTAAAACAGCCGTAATGCCGGGCGATATACTGCTCGCAGGCTTGCCTCATCTTGCCCCAAGATTAATTATTCAGTGTTGAATAATAATGAAGAGATCTAAATACCATGACTCGCAAATAAGCCCAATAATCCTATTATTTCCCGCTGGCATATTTTGAAAGGGGAGCACTAGCATACGGCCGCCGAACCAGACGGAGAGCTGCTGGCAGCCGCCCTGTTGCTTGGGTTTGGTACTTCCTCCTCTTAATTGCTTGAATACTGTTTTATTATCAAACAGGTTTGACTTCATAAAATCTTCACAATAGCCAAATACAATTAAACACATAGGAAAAATGTATATTGAAGGAGAGGATGCACACATGAACATGACCCACTACATGGAATTATTGGCCACCAATCAGCCCTGGCAACTGCTGATTTTTATGGCTGTACCAGTAATTCTTGCCGAGACCCTGGCTGTCACCGAACTGATCATTTTGTTTAATCGTGATTTGACGGGGACAACCAGGTTAGTGAACAAAATAGCCGGAACATTAGCCGGATTCTATTTTTCTGGAGTATTTATCTATTTATTCTTTAATGCTGTCGTTCCTTTAACGGTTTCTGGAGGGTGGAGAGGACCGGCGGACGTTATTGCGGTTGGGTTCTATCTGTCAGGCATAGTGCCTTTCTTGGGAATAACTTTATTAGAATTGGGGATCATTGGCAAAAATCGGGATGAAATCGGCAAGCTAAAATTACATGCAACGTTTGTAGGCATCTTCCTGGTGGTAGCCCATGTAGCCATGATATTCGGCATGTTGGATCCAAATCTGCTGATGGCGGCGCCGACTGATTCGTCAATGCCCATGTAAACTGAAAGCACCACTTTTTGCAGTGGTACTTTTTTAGTTGATAAACTCCCTTTCCCAACGGAAGGTGGCGCTTTGCAGTGCCGTCTTCCGTTTCCCCCGTATGGAGCTGACAGAAATTGAGCCTGAGTAGAGATGGGAAATAAAAAGATGTTTGGCAGGAGGCGCCGGCAGGGCCAATGCCAGCCGAGCATGGCGCATAAGTTGGATTACCCAGGATTTTATATCATACTCCTCCTAATTAAAGAAAACGGCACGCGCGCGTGCCGTTTTCTGCCGGGGTAAACTTTATTCACAAATGACTTGTAGGGCACAGCGAGCCGTGCCCTTGCGTTTGGCTAATTTTTGTTTTAAGGGCGGTTCGCGAACCGCCCCTGCGTTAAATCGACCAGTCATCGGGGATAAATACCTTGAAATCTCGTGGTCTTATATAGACTCTTTGCTTCTCTTGGAAATTCAACTGCCGGAAGTATTCTTTGCTTATTTCGGCTTCAACGTAATCATCGTTGTCCAACCGCTTTAGTTCAAGGTTTACTATAGGCCCAACCGCCCGTATATAAAAAACCTCGGCTTCTATAAAACCTTTTCCCTCCGGGAAGGTTTTGATTTCGATATCATGCGGGCGTATATAGCTTATTATGTCTCTATCAGTAGTACTGGCATGTTCAGGCACATCGAGTTTTAGAGAACCGATTTCGACCTTCCCATTGTGCACCCGGCCATGAAAAAGATTTACATTGCCCAGGAAATTATAAACAAAAGCATTGGCAGGATTGTCATAAACTTCTTCCGGTGTGCCGATCTGTTCTACCCGGCCTTCGTGCAGAATAACGATCCGATCAGCTACGTCGAGGGCTTCTTCCTGATCATGCGTAACAAAAACACTGGTTATGGGATATTCGTTATGGAGTTTGCGCAGCCACCGGCGCAGTTCTTTCCTGACCTTGGCGTCTAGAGCGCCAAAAGGTTCATCCAGCAGCAATACCTTGGGTTCAACTGCCAGGGCCCGGGCCAGGGCTATTCTTTGCCGTTGGCCGCCGGAAAGCTGGGCCGGATAACGCCTGGCCAATCCCTCCATCTTGACTAAAGCCAGCAGCTCATGCACCTTTTTATTGATTGCCTCCTTGCCGGGCCTCAGTTTTGCAGGTCTAACCCTTAAGCCAAAGGCAATGTTTTCGAAAACCGTCATGTGTTTGAACAGTGCATAATGCTGAAACACGAATCCTACTCGCCGGTCCTGAGTGCTTTTTCCGGTATTGTCCTCACCATCGAAAATTATTTTCCCGCCATCAGTGGTTTCCAGTCCGGCAATTATCCTTAATAACGTGGTCTTGCCTGACCCGGAGGGACCCAATAGAGCCACTAATTCACCGGTATTTATAGTCAAACTTACATCATCAAGCGCTTTAAATGATTCAAAAGTCTTGATAACATTGGAAATTTCAATGCTCATTTGTATCCTCCCTGCAGTAGGGACGTCTGGCTTTCAAGCCCGTATCCCCAACTCGTGATCCCAGTACAACATACGGAACATTGTACCAGTTCAAAGATTTATGGATTAGAAACTTGATTCTGTTTCTCCATTTTCCAATCGGCAACATTTTTAATAATCAGATTCAAAAGGGCAATAAAGGTTAATAATGAAGCAACCGCAAAAGCAGCCGTAAACTTATATTCGTTGTATAAGATCTCCACATGGAGAGGGATCGTATTGGTGAGGCCCCTTATGTGTCCCGACACCACCGATACCGCGCCAAATTCACCGGCAGCCCTGGCCGCTGTCAGCATGACCCCGTATAATAAGGCCCACTTGATATTGGGCAGGGTGATAAGCCGGAAAGTTTTCCAGCCGCTTGCGCCTAAGGTAAGGGCCGCTTCCTCTTCCGCAGTTCCCTGCGCCTCCATTAGAGGAATCAGTTCCCGGGCCACAAAAGGAAGGGTTACAAATAATGTAGCCAGAATAATGCCGGGCGTAGAAAAGATTATTTTCAGATCCCATGCGTTTAACAGGGGGGCAAAAAGTCCATGGGTCGTACTAAAGAGCAAAACAAATATTAATCCTGCCACAACCGGCGAAATTGCAAAGGGCAGATCAATTAAAGTAATTAATACGTTCCTGCCTTTAAAGCTGAACTTAGCTATGGCCCAGGCAGCCGTAAGGCCGAAGACCGTATTGAACAGGACCGCAATAACAACGGCAGTGAGCGTAAGCTTCACAGCCTTTAAGGCTACCGGATCGCTTATGGCTGCCCAATATAAGCCTGTTCCTTGCTCAAAAGCCTTTACAAACACGAAGACCAGCGGAATGACCAGTACGACCACAAAAGCCATGAGCGCCACAGCGATCAGAATAGCCCGCACAGCTTTTGATTCACGGCCGGGCCGGCCATGATTGGGATTGTTCATCGTTGTACCACCAGCAACATTTCCAGCCATTTTATCACCCCTAACCCGTTGTTTTCTCTCTATTGCCGGCCCACCATTGCGTGAAATTGATGAACAGCAGCATCAAGAAGGAAATGATCAGCATGACCGCGGCAATCGCCGTAGCACCGTTGTAATCATACTGCTCCAGTTTGGTTCTAATTAATAAAGGCGCTATTTCCGTATGCATGGGCATGTTTCCGGAAATAAAGACGACCGATCCATATTCACCCAGAGCTCTGGCAAAAGCCAGGGCAAAACCTGTAATGAGAGCAGGAAGCAGCGCCGGTATAATGATTTTGTAAAAGGTTTGCCATTGGGTCGCTCCCAAACATGCCGCCGCCTCCTCAGCCTCAAGCTCCATGCTCTGCAAAACCGGTTGGACCGTTCTAACCACAAAGGGAAAGCTGATAAACAGCAATGCCAGGGTTATTCCCAATGGCGTATAGGATATTTTAATTCCCAAAGGGGCAACCAGTTGACCGATCCAGCCATTTTGAGCATACAGGGTGGTAAGCGTGATACCTGCCACCGCGGTGGGAAGGGCAAAAGGCAAGTCGATCAAGCCGTCGATGAATTTTCGTCCGGGAAATGAGTATCTTTCCAAAACCCAGGCCATGAGAAACCCCAAAAAAACATTGATTGCCGCCGCCAGGAAAGAAGTCCCAAAAGAAATTTTCAAGGCGGCCATAACTCTTTCCGTCGTAACGATTTCCCAGAATGTTGGCAGACCGATACTTGAGGTATTAATAAAAACCATAGCAACAGGAATTAAAACCAACAGGCTAAGATACAACAGGGAATAACCCATGGTAATGCCAAAACCGGGTATAACGCTTGGCTGCTTTACTCTTAGCAATTTCATTGTCGAATGCATAAATCCACCTCAAAAAGATAATGGAGCGGTTCTCAGGTCTATGTCTATAGCAGCAAACACGTTCGAACCGCTCCACCTTATTTCTACCTGGCTCTCTTATTTCTTGGTATAGATCTTGTCGAATATGCCTCCATCATTAAAGTGTTCTGCTTGCGCCTTGTTCCAGCCGCCAAAAACATCATCAATGGTAAACAGTTCAACGGTAGTGAACGTCGAGGCATATTTCTGAGCAACCGTCTCATTCCTGGGTCTGTAATAGTGCTTAGCAGCCAGTTCCTGGCCTGCTTCAGTATACAAATAATCTAAATAGGCTTGCGCAACCTCACGGGTTCCCTTTTTATCTACAACTGAATCGACGACTGCTACCGGCGGCTCCGCCAATATACTTACGGAAGGGACCACAATTTCGTATTTATCCGCATTTTTAGGATCCTTGGTGACCAGGAAAGCTTCATTTTCCCAGGAAAGAAACACGTCTCCTATGCCTCGTTCGGTAAAGGTCAGGGTTGAAGCCCGCGCGCCCGAATCAAGTACCGGTACGTTGGCAAATATCTTTTTAAGAAATTCCTGAGCTTGGGCGGCATCATTGCCGTTATTTTTAAGTGCATAGCCCCAGGCGGCCAGGTAATTCCAGCGAGCGCCCCCGGAAGTTTTCGGATTGGGCGTAATAACTGACACGCCGGTCTTAGCTAGATCATTCCAGTCCTTTATGTTCTTGGGATTTCCTTTTCTCACCAAGAATACGATCGTTGATGTATACGGGGTGGAATTGTTGGCTAAACGTTTTTGCCAATCTTTATTCAGAATTTCTTTATTCTTGTTGATAGAATCAATATCATATGCCAAAGCCAGGGTCACCACATCGGCTTCCAATCCGTCCAACACCGCCCTGGCCTGGCTGCCTGATCCTCCATGTGACTGTTCGATGGTTACATCCTGCCCGGTTTTTTCTTTCCAATATTTTGCAAAGTCAGCGTTGAACTCCTGGTACAGCTCACGGGTAGGATCATAGGAAACGTTTAGCAGGGTGACTGCCGGGGGATTCGTATTCGTCTCCGTTTTTTGGCCAGATGTCTTCTGAGAGCAACCTGCTACGGGAATAAGCAGCAACAATACCAGCAGCAAGACCAGTCCATTTTTATAAACCAACTTCCGTTTTTGGGGTTTCATCATATTAAGCCCTCCTTAATAGATAAGTATTCAGATATAATTAGTGGGTATTAAAAGAAAAAAATTTTCCTTTTTGAACAAAAGTTGTTTTTAAGTTTAAATGAAAAATAATCGCCCAAAAAGCTAGCGCTACTTAGGTTTTCCTGTAAGGCCTTTTTATTGGGATCACCTCCAATTTAAATAAAATCTTACTTTTATTATATGTTTACTATGCTATAATGAGTTTACTGGTTTATCAACCCTATGTCAACAAACTTCTTCCCATAATGGCAAAAAACTTATTGTCAAAATAAATAAAAGTATTTAAACTGATAATTGTTACATGGAAGGCAGGGAAAAAGGGATGGAAGATATCCGCAAGGTGTTTGGAAGCCTCACCCAGGACGCCAAAAAAATATTTAATCTTATTCATAAGAATGGTCCTCGGGCCAAGAACGAACTCCTGCTTCTTACCAATATGAAACTCAGTACCTTGAATCGGGTGATGGAGCCTTTGGAAAAGCGAGGTTTAATCATTCAGTCCAGCACAGGGCAGTCCACAGGGGGCAGAAAGCCGGCCCTGTATGATGTAAATGCCAGTCAGGGCTATTTGGCAGGGGTGGACATTTCCAGAACCTATACCCAGGTGATCATAACCGATTTAAAGATGGAAATTCTCTATAAGCAGCAGTTTACGATGGATGCATCCTATACCCCCGAGAAAACGCTGGAGATGGTCAGGGGGATTATTCAAAACGGCTTGCAGCAGATAAAGGCTCCAGGAAGCCAAATGCTGGGGGTTGGGGTAGGCACTGTGGGCCCCATGGACAGAGAAAAGGGAATTATAAACAACCCCGTCAACTTTGCGGCTCCGGGATGGCACGATGTACATGTGAAAGATATGCTGCAGGATAAAATTCAGTGTCCGGTGTTTATAGACAACGGGGCCAATACCGCAGTACTGGCGGAAATGCTGTTCGGCCAGGGCAGAAACCACTCCAATCTGGTCTATATTCATTGCGGAGTAGGGATCAGAACCGGGACCATTTCTTCCCGAACTATTATTCGGACCGTCAATGATGCGGAAGACGCATTCGGCCATATGGTTATTGATGTAGATGGAGAGCCTTGCGCCTGTGGAAATTATGGCTGTATAGAATGCTATTCTTCGATAGGGGCCATAAGCAGAAAATTTATTGCGGAGTTAAAGAAAGGCAGGGCTTCAAAGGTTTCGAAATCGATCGATGAGATTAGCTATATAGATATTTGCCAGGCAGCAGAAGAAGGGGATGAACTGGCCAGAGAAATCATTACCGGGTCGGCAGTAGTTTTAGGAACCGGATTGGCGAATTTCATCAATCTTTTAAATCCCGGTCTGGTCATATTAAGCGGGCCCTTGATCAAGAGATCGAAGTTATTTTACCAGAAATGTACGGAAGTGGCGGACAGAAAGTGCTATAAAAGTATTAAAGAGGGGGTTCTTTTCAGCCAGGGCGGAAATTTCGGGGATCATACCATTGCAATAGGGTCAGCGGCTATGGTATTTGAACATTGTATAAATAATAAAAGCGTATATGACACGGACTCACGCGACTCACGCTTATCCTTTGGCGCTTCCGGAAAGCTATGAATTGAGGCTTAAAAAGGGAAGTTTGCCGGATAAAACCTAGTAAATAGATAACTAAACTAAGCAATCTATTGGAGGTCGAGGGTGAAAACGGCTCGACAGGGTTGAAAGGTAGAATTTAGCAGCAAGAGGGTGGAAAGCCATGCAGTTAAAACTAGAGACGCTGGACACGGATATACTCATTATTGGCGGCGGAACCGCCGGCTGTTTTGCGGCCGTTACGATAGCGGAAAACTCAGAATGTACGGTGATTATTGCCGAGAAAGCCAATATCAAACGCAGCGGCTGCCTGGCCGCCGGTGTGAATGCCTTAAATGCCTACATAGTAGAGGGCCAGACGCCGGAGAGCTACCTGGAATATGTAATAAACGATTCCGAAGGCCTGGTTCGGGAAGATCTGGTCTACGGCCTGGCCAGGAACTTAAACCGGGTTGCGCATAAGCTGGAAGGCCTGGGGCTGATTATCCAAAAGGACGAAAACGGGAAGTACGTTTCCCGGGGAAACCGGAACATAAAAATCAACGGGGAAAACATCAAACCGCTGCTGGCTAAAGCGGTTGAAGAAAAGGCGCATGTAAGAGTTTTGAACCGGGTGAACGTCATTGACTACATCGTAAGCAACCGGAAGGTAATCGGGGCTTATGGCTTTTCCCTGGATGATGATATTTTTTACGTGATTCGAGCCCGGGCGGTCATCTGCACTACCGGCGGAGCGGCAGGGTTATACCGGCCCAACAACCCTGGTTTTTCCAGGCACAAGATGTGGTACTGCCCCTTTAACACCGGGGCCGGTTATGCCATGGGGATACGGGCCGGAGCGGAAATGACCACTTTTGAAATGCGCTTCATCGCCTTAAGATGCAAGGACACCATTGCACCCACCGGAACCATAGCTCAGGGCGTCTGGGCGCCGCAGGTAAACTCGCGGGGCGAGGAATATGACCGGAAGTACGGCCCCCCGAAAACCCACATCCGCATCTATTCCACGGTGGAAGAGAATAAAAGGGGAAGCGGTCCCTGCTTTTTAAAGACCGCCGGAATCAACCGGGAAGACGAAGCGGAATTATTTAAGGCCTACCTGAATATGGCTCCGGCCCAGGCCTTGAAGTGGATGGAGAACGGGCGCGGTCCGGCTGAAGAAAACGTGGAAATCGAGGGGACCGAACCTTATATCGTCGGCGGGCACACGGCCAGCGGCTACTGGGTGGATACCGGCAGAGCCACCACCCTGGCCGGCCTGTATGCGGCTGGAGACGTGGCCGGAGGCAGTCCCCAGAAATATGTGACCGGTTGCCTGGCTGAGGGTGAGATTGCCGCCCTATCGGCACTGGAATATATTAAGGAGCAAAGTTTTGAAGAGCTTGAAGAGCTGGAAACCATGCAAAAGCTTGAGAAAGTGAACCGCCGTCTTCATGGCAATCCCGGAATCTTTACGGCGGAAGATATGGAAGAGGCTATGCAAAAGGTGATGGATGAGTATGCCGGAGGCATATCTTCGGGCTATGCCGTAAACTCCAGCAGGCTGGCGCTGGCTGAGAAGTATATCGATGAGCTTCTGGCCGGCAGTGCGGACTTGAGAGCTGCGGATCTCCATGGCCTCATGCATATTTACGAAGTGACCGACCGCCTGTACGTGTGCAAAAGTTTGATCAAACATCTGCAGGCCCGCAAGGAGACGCGGTGGCACAGCTTTCAGGAAAATATTGATTATCCTGGGAAAGACGATGACAACTGGTTGAAATATGTTAACTCCCGCTTTGAGGATGGAGAAATAAAGATCGTATTCAGAGACCTGGTAAAGAGGGATGAAGTCTATGAGCATAAGAGTTGACAGTGAAACTTGCACAGGATGCGGCAAATGCCGGGATGTCTGCCCGGGGAGCCTTCTTTACGAGGCCCCCTCGGGTAAGACCATGAGCCGTTTTCCCAGAGATTGCTGGGGTTGCACGGCCTGCGTCAAGGAATGCGCTTTTGGGGCCATCAAATACTTCCTGGGCGCTGATCTGGGGGGAAGGGGCACCACCCTCCACACCCGTCAGGATGACGAATATATCCATTGGGTTTTTATCAAACCATCGGGTGGAGAGGAAGCAATAACGGTTCGGAAAAAAGAAGCCAACCGCTACTAGGGAGGAAACATGGATCATCTGGATAGATTGGAAGCGCAAAGTATCTATATCTTGCGAGAAGCGTATAAGAAATTCGGCAAATTGGGGATGTTGTGGTCCATCGGAAAGGATTCCACAGTGCTGCTGTGGCTGACCAAAAAAGCCTTTTTCGGCCATTCTCCTTTTCCTTTGATTCATGTGGACACAACCTTGAAGATTCCTGAAATGATTGTGTACCGGGATCAAATGGTCCGGGAATATCATCTTGATTTGATCGTCCACAGCAATAACGAAGCCCTGGAGGCGGGCATGGGGCCTGACCAGGGAAGATTGGAATGCTGCCGGGCCTTAAAAACCGATGCATTGCAGCAGGTGGTAAGCAATTATGAGTTTGAGGGTTTAATATTGGGCATCAGGCGGGATGAAGAGGGCTCCCGGTCCAAAGAGAGGGTTTTCAGCGAACGCAACAAAGACTCGGAATGGGATTATACCAACCAGCCCCCTGAACTCTGGGACCAATTTAAAACTGATTTCCCCAAGGGCAATCATATACGGGTGCATCCCATCCTGCACTGGAATGAAATAGACATCTGGGCTTATATCGAACGCGAAAAGATTCCCCTGGTAGATCTGTATTTTGCGAAAAACGGTAAGCGCTACCGAAGCCTGGGCTGCGCACCTTGCACGGGGAAAATAGATTCCCAGGCCAGCACGGTGGGGGAGATCATCGAGGAGTTAAGAAACACCCAGGTGAGCGAAAGAGCCGGTAGAGCCCAGGACCAGGAAGACGCCTATGCCATGCAAAAGCTGCGCAAGGATGGGTATATGTAAACCGCAGTAGACCAATAAGCCGGGAGAGGTTGATTATGCAAAAGGATAGAGAGATTTTGAAAATCGTGGTGGTAGGGCATGTGGATCATGGTAAATCAACCCTTATTGGCAGGCTGCTTTTTGATACCAAATCCGTCGCCGAAGGCAAGATTGAACGGGTTAAGAAGATATGCCGGGAAAAGGGCAAGCCCTTTGAATATGCTTATTTGCTGGACGCCTTTGAAGAGGAGCAGAAGCAGGGAATCACCATCGACACCACCCAGCTGCAATTTTTCACTGAAAAGAGAGATTATGTGATCATTGATGCGCCCGGGCATAAAGAGTTTTTGAAGAACATGATTTCCGGTGCGGCCAATGCCGAGGCGGCCTTGCTTATTATTGACGCTTGGGAAGGAGTGCAGGAACAGTCTAAAAGACATGGCTATATCCTTTCTCTTTTAGGGATTCAAAAGGTTTATGTGGTGGTCAATAAAATGGATCTGATCGAATACTCCCAGGAGAAATTCCATGAAATCAGGCAGGAAATGAATAAGTTCCTGAACAGCCTGAACGTCTACCCCCTGAAATATATCCCCATTTCCGCCTTTTACGGGGAGAACCTGACCGCAAATTCCAAGCAGATGCCCTGGTACCAGGGCGAGCCTGTCCTGGCCGCAATAGATCTCTTCGAGAAGGATAAGGGTTTAGAGGACAAAGCCCTGCGCTTTCCTGTTCAGGATGTGTATAAATTCGACCAGAGAAGAATTATCGCGGGCCGGATCGAGTCGGGAACGCTTGGGGTCGGAGATGAGATTCTGATATCACCCGGCAATAAGGTAACCAGAGTAAAATCCATCGAGTACTGGGCAAAGAGGGATCAAAGGGACGCTGTTTCGGCTGGCATGTCAGTAGGCATCACGGTTGAAGATGAATTTTTTAATAAAAGAGGGGAGTTCATCAGCCATAAGAACGGGGCGCCTCTGGTATCGGACCTGTTTAAAGCCAATTTGTTCTGGATGGGTAAGACCCCTCTGGTAAAAGGAAAAAGATACAAATTAAAGCTGGTCACCCAGGAACAGGAGTGCGAAATCGTATCCATAAGCAAAGTCATCGACGCCACCACCCTGGATGCGCTTGAAAACGCGGCCCAAATCAAGACCAACGATGTGGCTGAAGTGACCATAAGAAGCAAAGAGCTTATCAGCTTTGACGAGTTTAAAAACCATCCGGGCACCGGAAGGTTTGTGCTGGTTGACGGCTATGATGTCAGCGGCGGGGGAATTGTATCAGGGCTGGTAAAAGAAATTCAGCACGCCACCAGGCTGGCTCAAAACCAAACCATAATGGACGTGCAATGCTTTGACGAATACTATTTCACCCTGGCTGACGGAATCCTGCGTAAATACCCGGGCCGGCCGAATACCTTTGAACCCGGGGACGTGCTGCCGCTTATGGGAGAGAGCTACCATTACCCAGAGGATATAGATGTCATCGATCTGACTGGAAAACTGGCGGCCCGCATCCGCAAAGCGCGGCTGGAAAATATAGTGGGGCTTCATGAGTATAGATCTGATTCCGTTCCACTGATCGATATTCACGGCGCTTATATAAAAGTAAACGATTGGACATCGTTTAATCTTTTCATCAGCGAATACCTGACCGCGGATGAGGGCGAGGCAAAAAAACCAGCAGTCCTGGCCGACAAATGGATGGATTTTATGAAATTCAGAAATATCAGGTTTGAAAATGAACGCAGGATTGCGGAGGTGGATTATTTTATTTAAAGCTTTGCTAAATGAGTGAGGCAATCAGATATTTAGATTTATGCGGAGGTGGCCTGATTATGAAGATTAAGATTAACGGAGAAGATTTTATGTTTGATCATGACGCCCTTACCGTTGATGAACTTTTAATCGTTCACAAAATTGAAATGCCGGAATACGTGACGGTGCAGGTTAATGAAGAAATAATCGATAAGGATGATTTCGCTTCATTTAACATCCAGGACGGGGATGAAGTCGAGTTTCTATACTATATGGGCGGTGGGAAATAGTGAGTTTATCGAATCAACAGCTGGAACGATACTCCCGGCATATCATCCTCAAAGAAGTAGGCGGCAAAGGACAGGCCAAACTTTTAAACGCGAAGGTGCTTATTATCGGCACCGGCGGACTGGGGGCGCCGGCCGCCATGTATCTGGCCGCGGCCGGTATCGGCACCATCGGCCTGGTGGATTTTGATGATGTCGACTTGTCCAACCTGCAGAGGCAGATTATACATTCGACCAAAGATGTAGGCAAGCCCAAGGTGCTCTCCGGCCAGGAGACTATTTATGAAATGAATCCCGATGTTGAGGTGGTGACTTATCAGGAATGGATAAAGGCCGACAATATTAGAGACATCATTAAAGACCGGGATTATGACTTTATCATTGACGGGACCGACAACTTCCCGGCCAAATTCCTGATCAACGATGCCTGCGTCCTGGCGGGAAAACCCTTTTCCCATGCGGGAATCATCAGGTTTAACGGGCAGACCATGACCTATGTTCCCGGGCAGGGCCCCTGCTACCGGTGCATATTCAAGAACCCGCCTCCCCCGGATGCGGTTCCCACCTGCCGGCAGGCCGGAGTTATAGGGGTTATGGGCGGAATTATCGGAACCCTTCAGGCCAGCGAAGCGATAAAGTACATTCTGGGTGTGGGGAGTCTGCTTAATGGTTATCTTCTGACCTATGACGCCCTGAAAATGGAGTTCAGGAAGGTGAAAATAGCGCAGCGCAAAAGCTGCCCGGTTTGCGGCGACAACCCCGGCATCCATCAGCTTGAAGACTATGAACAGGCGCATTGCGAACTTAAATAACTGCTATGCAGGGTGAGAAAATGATTCATATATATAAATCACATTATGATGAAATCATAGATTATTCCCTGGCCGAACTTCCCAATGAAGCCTGCGGCCTGCTGGCGGGAAGACTGGAAAATGAAGAGAAGCGCGTGGAAAAAGTGTATTTCCTTCGCAACATCGATGAAAGCCCGGAGCACTTTTCCATGGACCCCAAAGAACAATTTGCCGCTGTAAAGGATATGAGAGTCAATGGATGGGTGCTCCTGGGCAATTTTCACAGCCACCCGGCGACTCCGGCCCGGCCCTCCCGAGAAGATATCAGACTGGCTTTTGACCCGTCCAAAAGTTATATGATTCTATCGCTGGCGGAAAAACAAAACCCTGTATTGAAGAGCTTCCTCATTGTTAATAAAGAAGTCAGTCCGGAAGATTTAGTGATAGGAGGAGAATAAACATGGCCCAGGTGGATTATGCAGAACTCAAAAAAGGCGGTTTTATGCGGCAGGTGCAGGCCGGACATTTTTCTTTGCGCCTGCGCATCGTCGGTGGGCAGATTAAAGCCGAACAGCTGCGCACGGTTAACGAAATAGCGGAAAAGTACGGAAGGGGATACATCCACATGACCTCCCGCCAGGGGATAGAAATACCCTTTATCAAGCTGGAGGACATAGACACGGTAAAGCAGGAATTAGCTAAAACGGGCTTGCAGCCCGGAGCCTGCGGACCCCGGGTAAGAACCGTCACCGCCTGCCAGGGGAACGGGGTTTGCCCCAGCGGTTTGATAGACACGACTTCCCTGGCTGCGGAGCTGGATGAAAAATATTACGCCCGGGACCTGCCGCATAAATTTAAGCTGGGCATCACCGGGTGCCGGAACAACTGCCTGAAAGCCGAAGAAAACGACCTGGGGATTAAAGGCGGTATGCTGACGGAATGGATTGAAGATCAATGCAACTATTGCGGCCTGTGCGAAGCGGTTTGTTCAGCCGGGATCATTAAGGTTGACCAGGACCGTGAAACCCTGACCTTCGATAAAAGCGGGTGCAACTACTGCGGGCGCTGCGTTAAATCCTGCCCCACCGAGGCCTGGGAGGGAAAAAGCGGATTCATCGTATATTTTGGAGGGCTGTTTGGAAACCGGATTGCAGTGGGCAGGCAGCTTTTACCTATTATATTTTCCACTGAAGAGCTGCACCAAGTCATTGAGGCTACCCTGGCCTTCTTTGACAAGCACGGCAGGGCTTCAGAGCGCTTTGGGACCCTGCTGGACCGGGCGGGTTGGGATTTATTGGAGAAGGAACTGCAGGAGGTCTTTTCATGAGTGCAGAAAAAGCCCGGGCATTTGTAGATATCAGCGATGTGGTATGCCCGGTAACCTTTGTTAAAGTAAAGGTAGCCCTTGAAGAGCTGGAGGACGGCCAGGTTATTGAAGTGCTGATCAACGAGGGTGAACCCATTCAAAACGTGCCCCGAAGTCTTAAGGACGAAGGCCATAAGGTCCTTAAGATAAAAAACAATCAAGATGGAACCTACACCATGCTGGTTGAAAAAGGCGGCTTGTTATGAGGTTTAATACGGCGCTGATCCATGGTCAGGCTGCTTCCGACCAGAAAACCGGGGCCACCAACATTCCCATATACCAGTCTTCTTCCTTTGAACATAGCACGGCTGAGGAATTGGAGAATATATTTAAAGGCACTCAACCGGGATTCATCTATACCCGCATCAACAATCCCACGGTTGAAGCTTTTGAAAGACGGCTGGCCTATCTGGAAGGGGCCGTGGGCGCGGTGGCCTGTTCATCCGGCATGGCCGCCGTCACTCTGGCGGTCATGAACATTTTGAAAAGCGGTGAAGAAATCGTATCAGGAACTGGAATATTCGGCGGTACCCATTCACTGTTTAAAGGCCTGGAGGACTTCGGGGTTTCGACCTGTTATGTAAAAGACAACCGCATCAGGAGCTTCGAGGACGCCATAACCGAAAAAACCCGGCTGATCTATATCGAAACCATTGGCAATCCCAAACTGGACGTACCGGATATACAGCAAATATCAGAACTGGCTCATAGCCATGGAATTCCTCTGGTGGTGGACAACACTGCCACCACACCCTATCTGGTCAAACCTATTGCGTTGGGAGCGGATATCGTCATCCATTCCACTTCCAAGTATATTAACGGCAGCGGTAATTCCATCGGCGGTATCATCCTGGACAGCGGTAAATTCAAATGGAATTACGAGCGTTATTCCTCTTTAAAGGATTTCAAAAAGTTCGGAGCTTTTGTTTACCTGGCCAAACTTAGAAAAGGCTTGTTCAAAGATTTCGGGGCCTGTTTATCTCCCTTTAACGCATTCCTAAACGGCATCGGTCTTGAGACCCTGGGACTCAGGATGGAAAGGCTATGTCAGAATACTCTCCTTTTGGCTTCGGCCTTAAAAAACCATCCCAAAGTTCTGGCCCTCAACTACCCCGGGCTGGAGGCGCATGCGGATCACCAGCTGGCTGCCGGGCAGTTTGGCGGCAGATATGGAGCAATATTCACTATACGGATAGGTTCGAAACAGAATGCTTTTAAACTGATTAACCATCTCAAATACGCCACCAATCTGGCCAATATCGGAGACGTGAGAACCCTGGTCATACACCCGGCTTCGACCATTTATATCACCAATACTATTGAGGAAAAGGAAAGCATGGGAGTATACGAGGACCTTATCAGGATCAGCGTGGGCCTGGAAGATGTCGAGGATTTGATCGAAGACTTCGAACAGGCCTTAGAAAGTATTGCTTAAATTTTATGGCCGGCTAGCTTAAAGAGAATATTTATGCTGTGGCGTAAAGGGTGAACGCCAAGCCCAGGAGTGGCAACTTAACTTAAGATCTTCATAAAATCACCACAAACGATTCTTAATATTAATGATAACCTGGGATAGAGAATAAATTCGATTTGTATTCTTAGGGAGGGATCGTTTATGGGCTTCAGTGAGACGTATGCTTACGGTTTTTGGACCATGGTGGTCTTCAACGTAGTCGTATTCAGTCTGTTTGCTTATTCGGCTTTTAGGCCTGCTACTAAAAGAGATTGGCAGACATTAGGAGCATTCATGGCTTTTCTAGTTGCTTTGTTCAGTGAGATGTTTGGTTTTCCCCTGACTATATATATTCTGACCAGCATTTTAGGCAGCAGGTATCCGGTGTTGAACCCTTATTCTCATATGAACGGCCATTTATGGGTAACATTAGCGGGCGGATCACCGGTTCTATTCAGCATTTTGCATCCGTTGAGCAACATTTTAATTTTTAGCGGATTGATCATCATTGCCATAGGGTGGAGAGAAATACATGCTGGATCAGGTGATCTGGTAACTGATGGAATATATAAATATGTGCGCCATCCTCAATACGTCGGGTTTTCTCTTGCAATTTTAGGTTTCTTGGTTCAATGGCCCACCATTATCACGTTTTTGATGGCGCCTATTTTGATGTATATGTACAAGAGATTGTCAAAACGGGAAGAGGATATTATGATTGAAACCTTTGGCGACGAGTACCGGAAGTATGCTCGGAGAGTGCCGGCTTATATCCCAAAGCTTTGGGGTAATACCGAACAACCGATAGGTTATAACAAAGCTTAGATTTTAAAATCTTCATAGAATCAACACACTGACATTTTATAATAAAAGCATGCTAGAGGGGCAATTAATTATAAATTTTATTGAGGCATCTGTAAGCATCACAGGTATTTCTTCAACAACTGCGCATTGATCGCCACGATGATGGTGCTTAAAGACATCACCACGGCTCCGGCCGCCATCGGTAAAACGAATCCCCAGGGGGCCAGCACGCCCGCTGCCAGCGGAATAACCACGGCATTGTAGCCGGTGGCCCAGGCCAGATTCTGGACCATTTTTCGATAAGTCGCTTTGGATATTTTGAATAAACGGGCTACATCGCGGGGATCGTTGTGGACCAGAATGATGCCGGCCGATTCTATAGCTACATCGGTTCCGGCGCCGATGGCGATGCCTACATCGGCCTGGGCCAAAGCGGGGGCGTCATTAACCCCATCTCCCACCATAGCCACGCGATAGCCCTGATTTTGAAGCTCACGTATTTTATCCGCCTTGTGCTCCGGAAGGACGCCGGCAAAATATTCATCGATGCCGATTTGTTGGGAGATCTGAGCCGCCACGGCGCCATTGTCACCGGTCAGCATAGCCACTTTGATGCCCATAGCCTTTATGATGTTTATAGCCTCCTGCGATTCTTCCTTAACTACATCAGCCAGGCTCAATAAACCGGCGACCTTTTTGTCAACTACCAGATAAACGCTGGTTATACCCAGATCATCGGAGTGCTGGAGGGATTCAAATAATTCGGACGGCAGGCTGATTCCGAGCGAGCTTATCAGGTTGGGACCTCCCACCTGCACCTCTTGACCGTCAATTTGGGCTATTATGCCCCGGCCGGGCATGGCCTCGAAGCCGGCAGCCTGAGGAATATCAAGGTTTTTCTCCCGGGCCGCATTTACTATTCCACGACCCAGCATATGCTCCGCCTCAAATTCAGCCGCAGCCGCCAGGCTCAACACCTTTTCTTCCGTAAACCCTGCAACGGGAATAATTTTGGAAAGTTTATGCTCTCCTTTGGTCAGTGTGCCGGTCTTATCAAAAACCACGCAATTGACATTCCGGGCTTCCTCCAGCATCAGCCGGTTGCGAACCAGAAGACCGGCTCTGGCGGTAATGGTCGTAGATATAGCCACCACCAGCGGGATGGCCAGACCGAGAGCATGGGGGCAGGCCGCTACCATAACCGTCACCACCCGCTCCATAATGATATTTAAGGGAGCTCCGGCCAGGTTCCAGGCCAGGGCGGTAAGCAGTGCCGAACTCAATGCAATGATGACCAGCCAGAAGGCGGCTCGGTCGGCCAGGACCTGGGATCTGGACCGGGACTTCTGGGCTTCTTCCACCAGGCGCATTATTCCGGCCAGATAGGTTTCAGCGCCAGTTTTCATCACTTGAATTCTTAAGGCCCCGTCTTCGTTAATCGTACCGGCAATGATACTATCGCCCGGCTGCTTGGCGACTGGAACCGATTCTCCCGTGACCATAGACTCATTGACCAGGCTGTTGCCCTGGACTACCTGCCCGTCAGCGGGAACCCTGGCGCCGGGGCGGATCAGAAGCAGGTCACCTGCCCTCAGTTCGGTAACCGCCACTTCGACCAGTTCATCATCCTTGACTTTAATTGCTGTATCGGGCAGCAGCCGGGCCATTTCATTCAAGGCGCTCCCCGCATTCTGGACCGCGCTCATTTCCAGCCAGTGTCCGAGCAGCATGATTACGATCAAAGTCGTCAGCTCCCAGTAAATCTCTTCGCCGTTCAGGCCAAAAGTAACCAATAAGCTGTAGCCGTAGGATACGGTTATAGCCAGAGCGATCAAGGTCATCATTCCCGGTTGGCGCGTTTTGATTTCCGCCCCGGCCCCCTGGAGAAAGATCAGGCCGCCATAGAAAAAGACCAGGGTTGCAAACAATGGAGCGATATAATGACTTCCCGGGAAACTTGGAGCCATTATGCCCAGCAAAGCCAGAAAATGAGGGCTGACGGCCAGGACCGGAATAGTGAGCAGGGCCGATAACCACAGTTTTTTGAAAAACACTTTCGGATTATGATGGGCATGCTGCCCTTTGCCGTGACCGCTTGAATGACCATTACGGGCGCTGTGGTCGATAGCATGATTTACTTGCGAATTCATGGTTTGAGGATGGGCATGAACATGTAGATTTTTAGCTCCAGTATTATGGGGTTCGGTTGTTTCAAGGGAGGGTGGTGCGGAATGACTGGCATGAATAGGGTGGTGACGCCCTGGTTCGGATGTGGGTCCGGGTTTGTCAGCGGCAGCCGCATGGTCCAAGTGTTTTCTGTGACTGTCATCATGATGATCATGCTGGTCCATCTCAATCCCTCCTCGATCACTGGCGTTATACTTAACGGTTCAAGAGCATACTGCCGGGGAAATAGTATTGATATCTCATTTTACCAGAGTGGTGATGTATGGAGTCGAGCTTGTTGAGAAACGGTGTCCAAGGCTGCAGGAATCTATACCAGGTCTCTTATTTGCGAAACGGCCCGGCTTAGAGATTCAACCAGGCGGACTATTTCTTGCCGGTTATTGCAGGGGGACAGACTGATGCGAACCGCGCCGTCGGCCCGCTCGCCAGGCAGATTGAGAGCCTTTAGAACATGGCTGCTTTTGGTTTTCTGCGAGGAGCAAGCCGACCCGGTGGAGATGTAAATATGATCTCTTTCCAAAAAGTGCATGAGAACTTCGCCTCTGATTCCGGGAAAAGATATGTTGAGAATATGGGGAGCGGAATATAATGAATCCAATGGATCGGGACCGTTGACTGCAAATGGTATATCCTGCTCACCGAGCAGCCTCAGCAGGTGCTCTTTGAGGCTGTACATGTGGCGACAGTCAGGTTCGAGATTTTTACAGGCATTTTCCGCAGCCAGTGCAAACCCGACCGCTCCGGGAACATTCTCGGTTCCCGACCTGCGGCCTCCTTCCTGGCCGCCACCCAGTGACAGGCTGTTCCACTTAATGCCCTTGTTTAGATAAAGGGCTCCCACGCCCTTGGGACCGTGAAGCTTGTGGGCGCTCAGCGACAGCATATCAATACCCAACTGGCGGGGTTTTACCATAACTTTACCAAAAGCCTGCACACAGTCGGAGTGAAAGTATACTTTCTGATTCACAGTCCGGGCGGCTTTAGCCAGGCCGGCGATGTTCTGCACGCTGCCGATTTCATTATTGACCATCATAATGCTGACTAAAATCGTGCTTTCCCTGACCATATCCGCCAGTACCGGCTGCTCAACTATTCCATGCTTATTGACGGGACAGACTTCAACCTCGAAACCCTTTTGACTTAAAAACTTCATGGGTTCGATAACCGAGGGATGTTCTATGGCCGAGTAAATAATATGGCGCCCTTTTCTCTGGTTGGCCAGGGCTGCGCCCAGCAGAGCCAGGTTATTGGCTTCGCTGGCCCCGGAAGTGACGATAATTTCGTCTTCTCCGGTTCCCAGGCAGGAGGCCAGCGTTGTCCTGGCCGCCCTAAGGTGGTTGGCGGCTTTCAGGCCTAATCCGTGCAAAGATGAGGGATTGCCGTAATTATGGACCATAATCTCCTTTATCGCTTCTGCAATTTCAGGCGCCACAGCGGTGGTGGCGGCATTATCAAGATAGATAATATTGTCGGTGCCCAATTTATTTTACCCCCAGATCTAGCTCAGCGAAGCCGCCAGATTAATTACTTCCCGGGTATTGAAGGCATTTTCCAGGAGCGGCTGCCATTCCACCAGGGCTTCAGCCTGCAAAGTTTCCCGTAAAGCCGGGCGGGTGGCCGGGTGCCGGGGCAGGAAAAGCGAGCAGCAGTCCTGATAAGGCAGTATCGAAGTCTCATAGGTCGCTATTTGACGGGCTAAAGCGGTAATCTCGGTTTTATCCATAGCGCATAACGGGCGCAGCAGCAGCATATCCACCGCCTCTGAAATCACATTTAAGCTTTCCAGGGTTTGGCTGGCAACCTGACCAACGCTATCGCCGGTTATAAGCACCTGAGCCTTTATTTGAGCCGCGAGGCTTTCCGCCAGGCGCAGCATCATACGCCGCAACAGGGTTACCCGCAGTTTTTCGGGGCATCTTTCGATAATCGTTTCTTGGATGGATGCCACATCCACGATCACCAGCTGCATGGAGCCGCGGTTGTACGCGGCCAGCCTCCTGGCCAAATCAATGACTTTTTGCTTGGCGTGGTCGCCGGTGAAAGGAAAACTATGATAGTAAACCGCTGTAAGTTTAATGCCTCGCTTCATGGCCATCCATCCCGCCACCGGACTATCCAAGCCTCCCGACAACAGCAAAACGCCATGGCCGCTGCTTGAAACCGGCAGGCCGCCGGGGCCTGGGTAAACAGCTGCATATACCAGCGCCAGGCTCTCCCTGACTTCTACATTGACTGCCAGGTCGGGGCTGCCCAGATCTACTTTTAAATCGGGGTGATTTTCAATGATGCGGCTGCCCAACCATGCCCCCAATTGAGGGGATTTCATAGGGAAACGCTTATCCGAACGGCGGCACCGTACCGCGAAGGTTTTAGCATTATAAAATCCGCTAAATAAATGTTCTGCCGCCTGGTATATTTCCTCCACATCGGGTTTAACTACTATCGCCGGGCTTATTGATACCAGGCCGAAGACCAGGCGCAATCGCTCCAAAACTGACTCAACATTTTGCTGGTAAGTCACCAGTATCCTGCCGGAAAGACGCTTTACCGAAACCCCCGCTAGAGGTTCCAGGACCTGCACGATGTTGCTCAACAGGGTTTTTTCAAAATAACCCCGGTTGTCTCCTTTTAATCCCAGCTCTCCATAACGGCATAAAATGGCATTAAACATTGAATATCCTTCCTAATGATCAAAAGGTATTGCTTAGTATTATACAAAGCTGCCCCGGTTAAACAGCATAATCATATTACTATAAAATCTATAGAATAAATAGGAATAGTGAAAGGGTACCGTAGCTGTCTGAAACTGTCAACGGTTTGACTGAAATTTATTTGATGCCGGCCTGAGGTTTTGGTATAAATAAACCGGGAATCCTATAAATATTATAGGAAATTGGCCGCTTATAAAGCATTTGTGCAAAGCGGCTGTATACAGGTATCATCGCCTCCAGGATAAGCAGCCGGTAATAAAGCCATGTTAATTATACTTGCATCCGCTCTTGCGGATATATTATTATTCATATAAGAAAACTATCTGGAGGTTGAATTATGAGAATGTCCACCAAAGGCCGTTACGGTTTGAGGGCCATGCTTGATCTGGCGCTAAACTCGGGCGGCGATCATGTGGCTTTAAATACGATTGCTGAACGGCAGAATATTTCTTCCAATTATCTGGAACAGGTTTTTTCAATTTTAAGAAAAGCCGGTTTGGTCAACAGTGTAAAAGGGGCTCAGGGAGGTTATGTGCTGGCTGACAGTCTTAACCGCATTACGGTCGGCCAAATACTTCGTGCCCTTGAAGGGGATTTGGTTGTCGCGGGCGACAGCGCGGACAGCGAATCAAAAAATCCAGTTGAATACTGTTTGAAGAAACAGGTGTGGGATCAAATCAACGAGAGCATTAATAGCGTGGTTGACGCCATTACTTTGGAAGACTTGCTGCTTGAGTATAAGAAAATGCAAGGGCATATGTCGCTTATGTTCTATATTTAGGCAATTTAGGGCAATAATTTTTTGGGCTGAAAAGCAGTAAAACTATTGGAATAATAATAACAACCGCGATTTACTGCGAATGGGACTGATTTATGGTGGGAGGCAGCTTAGATGGGGCTGAGGATAGAGAGCAAGATCGTAAGGGGTCATAAAGGAGCGGATCCGCACACCGGGGCGATCAGCTTCCCCATTTACCAGACGGCTACTTTTAAGCATCCGGGACTGGGACAGAGCACCGGCTATGATTATACCCGCTCGGGCAATCCGACCCGGGAAGAAATCGAGAAAACCATAGCCGATTTGGAAGGGGGGCTGGCGGGATTTGCATTTTCCAGCGGCATGGCGGCTATCGCTACGCTCTGTGAAATATTTTCGCCCGGCGACCACCTATTGGTGTCTGATGACCTTTATGGAGGGACATACCGGCTTTTCGAAGAAATCTCGCGAAAGCACGGTTTGGACTTTACATATCTTGACACCGGCATAACTGAGAACGTTATTAATGCTATCAGAGCGAATACCCGGGCTGTTTTTATTGAAACCCCTTCCAATCCCATGATGAAGGTTACCGACATAAAATCTGTGGTTGAAATCGCCAGGGTTCATCAAATGCTCACGATTGTCGACAACACCTTTCTCACTCCTTATTTGCAGAGGCCTTTACAGCTGGGGGCCGATATCGTGGTTCACAGCGCTACCAAGTATCTGGGAGGACACAACGATACGCTGGCCGGTTTTGTCATCGTGAAAGACCAAGTCCTGGAGGAGCGGCTGAGATTTTATCAAAACGCTATTGGCGGCGTTCTGGCGCCTTTTGACAGCTGGCTGATTTTGAGGGGCTTGAAAACGCTGGCTATACGCATGGAGAGACAGGAGCAAAATGCCCGCATTATTGCCAATTGGCTTAAAGACCACCCCCGGGTGGAGAAAGTATATTACGTTGGGTTAAGCGATCACCAGGGGCATGCTGTTTGCAGAGAGCAGGCTTCCGGATTCGGGGCTATGATTTCATTCTCTGTCAGGGACCCGGCCTTGGCGGAAGCAATATTGGGCAGGGTTAAACTGATTGCCTTTGCTGAAAGCCTGGGAGGGGTAGAGAGTCTGATTACTTATCCCATTACTCAGACGCATGCCTCCATACCCAAAGAAATACTGGATCATTTGGGCGTAGATGAAAAATTATTGCGTCTGTCGGTTGGGATCGAAGCAGTGGAAGACATCATCGATGATTTAAAGCAGGCGCTGGCTTAACTCAGTTGTATTGCGACAGTTTCCGAAATACGTAAATTAAGGGAGGAAAAGATGCGTTTTGGCACCAGGCTAATCCACAACGGCAATGAGATAGACGAACATACCGGGGCGCTAAGTATACCCATTCACCAGGTTTCCACCTTTCATCAATCCGACATAAATAAAGCGCAGCGCTTTGACTATTCGCGCTCGGGCAATCCTACCCGTCAGGCGCTGGAAAACACTATCGCGGTGTTGGAGGGGGGGCATAGGGGTTTTGCCTTTGCATCCGGCATGGCCGCTACAGCATCGGTTTTGTCAATATTCGCGGCGGGCGACCATATCGTGGTCTGCGAAGATGTTTACGGCGGCACCTTTCGCATCATGAATTCTTTATTTAAGCGTTTCCGCCTTGACAGCACTTTTGTAGACGCAGCGGATCCGGATCGAATTAAAGCAGCTATCCGAAATAATACCCGCGCCTTGTTTTTGGAAACCCCTTCCAACCCGTTGATGAAAATAACGGATTTAAGAGCAGCCATTGATATTGCCAAGCAAAACGGCCTTTTGGTTATCGTCGACAACACCTTTATGTCCCCCTATCTGCAGCGCCCCTTGGAATTGGGCGCGGATATAGTCGTCCATAGCGCCACTAAATTTATAGGCGGGCACAGCGATGTGATCGGCGGCCTGGCAGTGGTTAGCGATGAAGATATAGCC
>NZ_DCEA01000053.1:0-8769 GCF_002316705.1 Syntrophomonas sp. UBA1041 | reverse complement strand
TAGCGATGAAGATATAGCCCGGGAGGTTTATTCGGTTCAAAACGGTTTCGGCGCCATATTGGGACCTCAAGACAGCTGGCTGCTGCTGCGTGGTTTGAAAACCCTCAAAGTACGCATGGACCATCAGCAAAACAGCGCCCGGATTATAGCCGAATGGCTCATGGCGCAAAAACAGGTTGAAAAGGTTTATTATCCCGGTATTGACAGTCATCCCGGAAGTGACATACATAAACGCCAGTCAGACGGACCGGGAGCGGTTTTGGCATTTAAAACCCGGTCTGTTGAATTGGCCCGCAGGTTCATGAGCCGGGTGACATTGGCTGCCGTGGCGGTCAGCCTCGGCGGGGTGGAGACCATAGTATCATATCCGGTCACCATGTCCCATGCCTCCATGCCTCGGTCGGAACGGTTGAGACTGGGCATTACCGAGAATCTGATCCGGGTCTCTCTGGGTTTGGAAGATGTTGAAGACCTGATTAAGGATTTTGACCAGGCGTTGGCCTAATAAGCGAAATAGACGTAAGATCTAAATAATAAAGCATTCAGTTTCAAGACTACCTGCACCGTATGGGAAAAGACAAAGGAGGACTTTGCATGTCGGGAATCGCATCAAACCTTACTGAGCTTATCGGCAGTACTCCGCTTTTGGAACTGTCGAACTACTCCGCCTGCAACCAGGTAGACGCCAGGCTGCTGGGCAAACTGGAATACTTCAATCCGGCCGGCAGCGTCAAAGACCGGATCGGTTATGCCATGATCAAGGATGCCGAAGAAAAAGGCTTGATAAATAAGGAGTCTGTACTCATCGAGCCTACCAGTGGAAATACAGGTATAGCACTGGCTTTTGTAGCGGCAGCCAAAGGTTATCGCCTCATTTTAACTATGCCTGAAACCTTCAGCTTAGAGCGCCGCAATCTCTTGAAAGCCCTCGGTGCCGAGCTGGTTTTGACCCCGGGGCATGAAGGCATGGCCGGCGCCTTGAGAGCAGCCGACGAGCTGGCGGCCAGTATGCCCAACGCTTTCATTCCCCAACAGTTTAGTAATCCTGCCAACCCGGCCATTCATCGGGAAACTACCGCGCGAGAGATTTGGCGGGATACTGATGGACAGGTGGATATATTTGTGGCGGGAGTCGGAACGGGCGGAACCATCACCGGGGTCGGAGAAATTCTTAAAGCCAATAAACCAGGGGTAAAGATAGTGGCGGTTGAACCGTACGATTCGCCGCTGCTTTCCGGAGGACAGGCCGGCCCCCACAAAATTCAGGGTATCGGAGCCAATTTTATTCCTGAGGTGTTGAACCGGAGCATTTTGGATGAAGTATTTAAGGTGAAAAATGAGGACGCGTTTAAAACTTCCCGCTTGCTTGCCAGAACCGAAGGTCTCCTGGTGGGGATTTCTTCGGGAGCGGCCGCTTTTGCAGCCACCCAAATAGCGAAAAGACCTGAAAACAAGGGGAAAACAGTGGTTATTCTGCTTCCCGACACTGGTGAAAGATATCTCTCCACGGAACTCTTCCAGGGGTAGAACTTCCCATATCAAAGGCAAGAACCCTTTCTGCAGGGCAGGTCATCACCAAAAGAAAGGATACCTGAAAGTTTTTAGATGCCAGGCATAAACCGGCTGATTTAACCGGGTTGGATTAGCCGGTTTTCTTATATAGGTCGTCAGTGTGAAATGCGATTGGCATTCCCCTGGATTTGACGGGGCGGTTTTATTTAGGGGCGATCAAATCGCGCACCACTTGGCCGGCCATGAGCAAACCGGCCGCGGAAGGAACGAAGGAGATGCTGCCCGGTATCTGCCGGCGCATGGTGCAGGTACGAGCAGATCCTTGGGGGCATATGCATCCTGCATTGCAGTCGGAGTCTTCAGTTGAAATGGGCACGAGCGGTTTTTCTTTGGAATAGACCACTTTAAGGGACGGAATGTTTCTTTTTCTCAATTCTTTACGCATTACCCTGGCTAGCGGACATATGGAAGTATCGTATATATCCGCGATCTCAAAACGGCCGGGGTCCAACTTATTTCCAGCTCCCATACAGCTGATAATGGGGATATTCAGTTCATTGGCTTTAACCACTAATTCGATTTTAGAGCTGACCGTATCGATCGCGTCGATAATGTAATCTAAATCTTTGCTAATCATTGCGTCCGAACACTGGCCGGAGAAAAAGGTTTGGAGAATGTCGACTTGAGCCCGGCGGTTTATATCCATAATTCTTTCACGCATAACTTCTACTTTTGGCCGGCCCACCGTTCTGCTGGTGGCATGAATCTGCCGGTTAATGTTGGTTCTGCATATCAGATCATCATCCACCAGTAAAAAGCTGCCCACATTGGCACGGGCCAGGGCTTCGACGGCAAAACTGCCCACCCCTCCGATGCCGAATACGGCGACCCGGCTCCGTGCAAGACGGGTCATGGCCTCTTTGCCTAATAACAATTCGGTTCTCGAAAATTCGTTGACCATTCATCCTCCGGGTTAAAGTCCTTCCTAAGGACTAAATTATATTTAACAAAGTAATCATAACAAAAATTGTTCGAGTGACCAACCGCTTGACATTATTCGCAAATAGCAATAAACGCCGATAAATATGAACTTAACCCGTGAGCAACCTATAAATGATGGGTCGCAGATCTGCTGACCAGGAAGCTCCCGGTGCCGAGGAGCAGCGTGAGTAATCTATCAATGATGGTTTGCAGATGTTGGCAACTAAAGCTAAGGCATCCCAGGAGCTTAGAAATTACCCGGGCGCTATTTTTATTATATCGCTCAATACGGCCCGGAAAATTGTTATAATTATCAAGTATCCGCCGCCGCACTATTAAGCGATGCTGTTCAAGTTAAAACCAGCCTCCGGCGGGTTTGCAAAGTATTGAAATCTGGTTCTAAATACCCTATAATACCTATAAAATTAGTAAAGATACTTGTTTATATAATATATGGGGCATTAATTATTATCAATGCAGGTTGGAGAAGATAATGCACAGCGAAGAGAAAATGAATTCACTCAAACAGCATATTAAATCGTTGGGGAGCGCCTTGATCGCCTTTAGCGGCGGCGTCGACAGTACATTCTTACTGGCCGTATCCAAAGAGGTTTTGAACCAAAGGGTGCTGGCAGTTACTGCAATCGGCCCCACTTATCCGCAAAGGGAATCCATGGAATGCGTGCGTATAGCCAGAAAACTGGATGTAAACTATCTGGTCGTCAACATAGATCCATTTAAAGTTGCCGGGTTTAGTGACAACCCGCCCGAGCGCTGCTATTTATGTAAATATCAACTATTTTCTAAGCTTAAAGAAATAGCCCGGGATAGAGGTTTTGAACATGTTGCCGACGGGTCCAATGTTGACGATTTGAGCGATATCCGTCCCGGCCTGAAAGCCTTGCGTGAGCTCGGGATTGCAAGTCCTCTGCTGGAGTCTGGCCTGAATAAGTCGGAAATCAGGCAATTGTCAAGGCAAATGCGTCTGGAAACCTCGGAAAAACCGGCCGCCGCATGTTTATCATCCCGGTTTGTGCATGGTGAGAGGATCAGCAATCAAAAGTTAAAGATGGTGGAAGCCGCGGAAGATTACCTGCTCGGCCTGGGAATAAAACAAGTGAGGGTTCGAATGCACCAGGATCTGGCTCGAATCGAGGTTGGTGATAATGAACGCCATAAACTGTTGTCAGAAGCCGCCATGGATAAGATTGACAGCCATCTGAGGCAGTTGGGTTTCCGCTACATCACCCTTGACATGCAGGGTTATCGAACCGGAAGCATGAATTCGGGTCAGGTCCCCAGCGATTGAACCGGGGAAATATATTACGCAGGTGGACAGATCATTAAGGAGGTAATTCATAGTGCCGATTATAATACCGGATAATCTTCCGGCCAGCAATATACTTCAGGGCGAGAATATCTTTGTTATGAAAGAAAAGCGGGCCAGTCATCAAGATATTCGTCCTCTCAGGATCGCGATTTTAAACCTGATGCCGCAGAAAATTGTCACCGAAACCCAGCTGTTGAGGCTTTTGGCCAACAGCCCGCTGCAAGTCGAAATCATACTGCTGTGCATGGAGAGCCATGAATCCAAAAATACTTCAGAAGAGCATTTGCAGAATTTTTATACCACTTTTACGCGGATTGAAAAGCAGAAATTTGATGGAATGATCATTACCGGGGCACCTGTAGAACACCTGGATTATGAAGAATGGACTTATTGGGATGAATTGGCCGACGTACTGGAATGGACCAAAAAGCACGTGTGGGCTACACTGCATATCTGTGTCGGCGCTCAGGCAGGCTTATACTACCATTACGGCGTGCCCAAATATCCGCTCGGCCAGAAGATGTTCGGGGTTTTCAAGCACCGGGTTTTAGAGAAAAACGTACCCCTGTTAAGGGGTTTCGATGACGTATTTTATGCCCCCCATTCCAGGCATTCAGAGATACGCCGCGCTGATATCGAGAAGGTTCCGGAGCTGGATATATTGTCAGAGTCTGAGGAAGCCGGGATATATATTGTCGCCAACAAAGATCAGCGGCAGATATTCATTACCGGCCATTCCGAATATGATCCCCTCACTTTAAAAGCCGAGTATGACCGGGATGTTGCCAAAGGCCTGACTATTAATGTGCCGGCAAACTACTATCCGGATAATGATCCCTCCAAACTTCCGGAAGTCCGGTGGAGAAGCCATGCCAATTTATTATTCACCAATTGGCTGAACTACCATGTCTATCAAGAGACACCGTACGATTTGACCGAACTATGCAATGGCAAAAAAGGAACCTGGCACGTGGAATAGATTTAAGCAGGCCTTCGAAGATAGAAGAAGCAACGGATTAACAAATGAATGCGGTATAGTCAATGCCGCCTGATCAGAAACTAACGCTGCAATAAGAGGATGGCTGACAGTTTCACACCCGGACGTGAATAGTCCAAAGGAGATACGCCAGACCGATTACTTCTCTTATTGCAGCTTAGACATGAGATGGAACAAGACACGGCTGGCTGCCGTGCCTGCCCGCAAAATATAGTAGCAAAGGAGAATTACAATGTCAGGATGGCCTCTTTACGTCCCAAGAAAAGCATTAACCTACGATAAAGGGATCGTTGCAGAGAATAGAGAGGTAAACGTCGTGACTGAAAAACCCTTAACTGTTTTTCTTAATCACAACGAGTTGGCCACTTTGATCTGTTCGCCCGGCGGCCTTCAGGAACTGACCGTAGGATTTCTGCTTAGTGAAGGAATCCTTAAAGAACCTTCGGACATTGAAGATATCCGTTTAAGGGAAGACGATGGCTTATTGTGGATTGAGACCACTCAACCGGTGAGCCAAACCGATAATTTCTTGCGCCGGCACATTGCAAGCTGCTGCGGTAAAGGCCGGGCAGGACTCTATTTCATAAACGACGCCCGCCAATTACAGAAAGTTAAATCTGACTGGCGTCTGCCGGTCAAACAGATCATATCCCTGATGGCCGAACTGGAGGAGAGAGCCGAGTCGTTCCGTATAACCGGAGGAGTTCACAGCGCCGCCCTCGCCGATGAGTCGGGAATCATAGTCCATTATGAAGATATCGGACGGCACAATGCGGTTGATAAGGTATTGGGCTACGCTTTTTTGAACGATATTTCCCCTCATAATAAATGTCTGCTCTTAAGCGGCCGGGTGGCATCGGAAATACTGATAAAGGCTGCCCGGGGAAATATACCCATAATTCTGTCGCGTGCGGCTCCTACCGAATTGACTCTGGAACTGGCTGAAGAGCTGGACCTTTGCGTAGTGGGTTTCGCACGGGAAGAAAGGCTCACGGTTTACACTCACCTGGAAAAGATCATCCTTGACTGACCCTTTTCCCCAAACAGCCTGACCCTGATTTTAGTTAAAAGAAATCAGGGTTATTTTTTTAAAACACTAGTAAAACTATAGGGTATATGATATATTGACAATCAGATAGCTTTAGCTGGAATGTCCGAATGCTACAGGGGGCTCCTTAAGGCAGTATTCGGCTGACTCAGAGGAAGAAGGGATATTTTGATGAGACTATCAACAAAAGGCAGGTATGGTCTTAGAGCCATGCTGGATATAGCTCAAAAACAAGAATCTGGACCGGTGGCTATTCATACCATAGCTGAACGGCAGAATATTTCTGGAAGATATCTCGAGCAGTTGTTAATTCCTTTGAAACAAGCGGGACTGGTTAAAAGTGTTCGAGGCGCTCAGGGCGGCTATATTCTGGGTAAAACTCCTGCCCAAATCACTGTCGGGGATATCATTCGCATTCTTGAAGGGCCTATTGCTCCGGTGGATTGTGTCAGCGAGGTCAACCCCGATGAATGCATCCGCGCCGAGAAATGTGTGACCCGGCAGGTATGGTCGCGTTTAAGAGATTCCATATCCAATATTTTAGATTCATATACCCTGGAAGATTTGGTGAACGAATCATTGGTCGATCAAATTGTATCTGACAACGATCCGAAAAATTTAAAAAATCAGAGGTGAAGGCAATGAGAGAAATTTATATGGACCATAGCGCTACTACTCCGGTTGACCGTCAGGTTTTCGAAGCCATGATACCCTTTTTAACGCACGAATACGGCAATCCATCCAGCGTGCACACCAAGGGCCGGGCAGCTAAAAAAGCTCTTGAAAATGCCCGCGAACAGGTAGCGGCCTTGATCAACGCCAACCCTCGTGAAATATTCTTTACCAGCGGCGGCACCGAGGCTGACAACCAGGCTATTGTTTCCTATGTGAACAGCAATGTTAAAAAAGGCAAACATATCATAACCTCGGCCATTGAACATCATGCTGTACTGGATACTTGCGAGCATCTTCATAAGAACGGTTTCGAATTAACGGTTTTGCCTGTCAATTCAGCAGGTTTAGTTGAACCGGAAGTTCTAAAGAAAGCCCTCCGGCCAGAGACGACACTGGTGACGATTATGCATGCCAACAATGAAATCGGCACGGTGCAACCGATAAAAGAGCTGGCCTCTATAGCCCATCAAGCCGGGGCCGCCTTTCATACCGACGCTGTGCAGACCATAGGCAAGCTTCCGCTGGATGTTGAAGATCTCGGCATCGATATGCTCTCCGCCTCGAGTCATAAACTGTACGGTCCCAAGGGAGTGGGGTGCTTATATATCAAAAAGGGCGTTAAACTTGGCAACCTGCTGTACGGCGGACCGCAGGAAAACAAAATGCGGGCCGGTACTGAAAATATACCGGGAATCGTGGGGTTCGGCCAGGCCGCTCAGCTGGCCCGGGAAAGAATGGATGAAATCTCCGCCTACCTCAATAAACTGGGCGGCAGACTTCGCGAGGGCATACTCGCCAGCATACCGGATACAATTGTCACCGGCGATTTGCACCACAGAGTACCGGGAAGCGTAAGCGTATGCTTCAAATTCGTGGAAGGGGAGTCCATACTCTTGATGCTTGACAGCTACGGAATCATGGCTTCGAGCGGATCTGCCTGCACCTCCGGTTCTCTTGACCCGTCTCATGTACTGCTGGCAATAGGGCTGCCGCATGAAATAGCCCATGGTTCGCTGCGTTTGACCCTGGGCAAAGATAATACTGAAGCAGATGTGGATTTTGTGCTTGAAGTTTTACCTAAGATAATCGGTAATCTGCGTCAAATGTCGCCATTATACAGCAAAGGGGGAAGCAACTGATGTATTCTGAAAAAGTTATGGATCACTTTATGAACCCGCGAAATGTCGGCTCATTGAAATGCGCCGACGGGGTGGGTGAAGTAGGAAATCCGGTTTGCGGAGATATAATGCACATTGAGATCAAAGTAAAGGATGACATTATTGAGGATGTCAAGTTTAAAACCTTCGGCTGTGCTGCTGCCATAGCGACCAGCAGCATGGTGACAGAAATGGTAAAAGGCAAGACTCTGGAGGAAGCCGAGCGCATCACCAACCGTACAGTTGCCGAGGCTTTGGATGGTTTGCCCCCGGTTAAGATGCACTGTTCCAATTTGGCCGCTGATGCCCTGCACCGCGCTATTAAGGATTATATTGCGCGCCACCGGGAGAGTGCCAAATAAAGAAAGCAAAGGATTGCTTAGATAATTCATTTACCTCCTAATTTTTACTTGAAACACTAGCGAAAAACTAGTATTATAAATATAGTAATCATATACGATTAATAGGATTTAAGGTTTTGAGGAGGAATTAAAGTGAGTGAAAGGCAGTACAGGTTTGATACATTACAGGTCCACGCCGGTCAAAAACCCGACCCTGCCACCGGGTCGCGCGCTGTGCCAATTTACCAGACGACATCGTATGTATTTAAAGACGCCGACCACGCGGCCCGGCTTTTTGCTTTGCAGGAAGCGGGAAACATTTATACCCGGATTATGAACCCGACTACCGACGTTTTCGAACAGAGACTGGCGGCCCGGGAAGGTGGGGTGGCGGCTCTGGGCCTGGCTTCTGGTTCCGCAGCGGTTACATATTCAATTATGAACATAGCTGGCGCCGGTGATGAGATAGTGGCTGCCAGCACTCTCTACGGCGGAACCTATAATCTGTTCCTATATACCTTGCCCAAGTACGGAATCAAGACGGTATTTGTCGATCCTGACGATCCCGAAAATCTCAGGTCAGCCATAAATGAAAAGACTAAAGCGGTCTTTATTGAGAGCATCGGTAATCCCGGGATAAATATTATCGATATTGAAACGGTGGCCCGGATAGCTCACGATAATGGTCTGCCTTTAATTATAGACAATACTTTTGCCACCCCTTATCT
>NZ_DCEA01000068.1:78880-79360 GCF_002316705.1 Syntrophomonas sp. UBA1041 | reverse complement strand
GAAAAGGGGGAGGCTTACTCCCCCTTTCTTTAGTTAACTAGCATACCATAATGATTATTCTGCATCCTTGGGCTTGTCGCTATACTCCTCAAAAACGGGGAGGCCCAGGATGGTTTTGGGTTTGGGGCCTGCCATTTTGCCGTAGGTCTCTTCATACCATACCGCATGATGGTGCTTGGCCCAGTCTTCTCTGACGGTGCCCTTCCACATTCCCCAGAAGGACTCGCCTGAGCCGGGGTGGAAAGAACCCAGGTAACCGTGCATGCACACCATAACCGTGGCAAAAATCATGGCCAGGTCATGGGTGGGATAGGCGACCCTTACCCAGCTCGCCGGGAAATAGGACGGAAACCACATGATATATCCGGATATCATCAGCAGAAATACCATGAGGGGGGTAACCATGGAGTTGCCCTTTTCACCGCCGTTAAAACGGGTCTGCGGCGGCACCTTCACCTTGAATCCAAAGAACTCCAGCGG
>NZ_DCEA01000068.1:67751-78680 GCF_002316705.1 Syntrophomonas sp. UBA1041 | reverse complement strand
CACAGCAAGACTCCTTTGAATCCCAAAACGAACCCGAAACCGATCAACGCTGTCATGGCAAGACCTGAGATCCGGTGCACCCAGCCAGCTCCGTAATAGCCGCCAAATATGGCTGCCAACCAGTTGACGCTGTCCAGGAAGAGGATTAATCCGGTGAACAGGCAGAGCAGAAAGGTCACAGTATGTCCCCAGTGGCTAAACCGGGCCAACCAGGTGAATCTTTCTACACGGGGTACATCATCCCGGTATTCTGGAATCCATTGCATTACTCATGACCTCCTTCCACATGGTGTTCTTGGTTTTTGTCAGCCATCAAACGGGTGGTTACAAAGCTGAGCGCCGACGCTCCCAGAGCGATGGGGACCAGCCAGCCGAAATAAGGCTGCACCCAGTTCTGCCAGAAGTTGATGGTGCCATAGGTCTTGGGATTGACCGGCAGGCCGAATTTGTCAGGCGTATCGGTCAGGATATACAGTTTGTTCAGGCCCCCCAATTCATTGATGCCATAGATGGTGGCATTGGGATAGCCGTTGGCTTGCAGATCTCTAACTCGTTCACGGGCTTCTTCGATCAATTGGTCCCTATCGCCAAACTTAAGGGCTCCGGGGGCGCAGGTGGTGGCGCAAGCCGGTGCCAGGCCCTCGGTTACCCGGTCAGCACACAGGGTGCATTTGGTGATCTTGTCCTCGCGCTTGCGGTGCTTGGGAACGCCAAAGGGGCAGGCAAAAGTGCAGTACTGGCAGCCGATGCACTTTTCAGGGTCATGGATGGTGGCGCCCCACTCAGTCTTGGTATAGGCATTCCTGGGGCAGGCTTTCATGCATGCGGCATCGAAGCAGTGCATGCACTGGAATTTGGCAAAGTTCCAATCCACACCGTGAGCGGCAGTGTCGACTTCATTCATCAGGACAATCGTAAAGGTGTCGCCGTCAGTATCTTCATGGGTCTGATAATTGCCCTTAAATGGCTTGATGGAAGCCGGAAGCTGATTCCAGTTCTTGCAGGCTACCTGGCAAGCACGACAGGCGGTGCATTTGCTGCTATCATACAGATTTGTCATATTTGCCATTGTTACGCCCTCCTTATGTCGCATAGAAATGCTTTATATTCCGGACATATGGTGTTGGCGTCGCCGATGTGGGGTGTTAAGCGGTTGGCTGGATCACCAGTGGCATAGCCTTTAAAGCCATACTGCCAGGAAAGCGCTATCTCATGAACTTCTTTGCCGCCTACTTTAAAGGGCTTTAAGCGTTTGGTCACACAAGCCAGAGCCTCGATGTCACCCCGGGTGGTAGAGACAATAACCTTGGCACCGTTCTTGATCCCTTTATCCCGGGCCAGCTCCTCACTCATCTCCATAAACATATTGGGCATCAACTCGGCCAGCCAGGGCAGGTTGCGAGTCAAAGCGCCGGTCTGCCAGTGTTCCACCAGGCGGAAAGTAGTGGCTATAATAGGATACTGACCAGCGTTGCCTTGATTGTCAGGCTCCCATACTTTGGCAGCCGGGTTTACCCTGGTTTTGTTCAGAATAGGAGCTACAGGGCTTTCCCAGGGCTCGTAATGCTCAGGGAAAGGACCGTCTTTCATCGAGGTTTTGGCGGCGAAGATGCAGCCTTTGCCTTCAGGACGCATGATAAATGGATCATTAAAAGCCGGCTTGTCAGGTCCGGTAGTCTTGCTAATGTCTGGTACGTCCAGGCCGGTCCAGGAACCGCCGGCATCGGCGCCGGCATCCCACCAAACCAACCTGCGGTCATCATCGCCGGGCCAGGGGTTAATGCCATCAGGCTGCACCGAGCAGCGGTTGTAAACAATACGGCGGTTCATCGGCCAGGCCCAGCCCCACTCGGGAAACAGGCCCAAATTACCGGGATCTTCTTTCTTACGTGACTGTGCTTTATAAAACATCTTGCCATCTTTCCAGGTGGTGGCTCCGCAGTATACCCAGCACCCGCAGGTGGTGGAACCGTCATCTTTCAACAGGGCAAAACCCTCAACAGGCTTGCCGCTGGCTACCTGGAAGCCGCACAATTCATTGGCCACTTTCATAATATCGGGTTCTTCTTCGCCATGTTGACCATCATAATCCCAGGTTAATTTGGTGATGGGTTCGTCTTCAGAACGGGTACTGCCTTCATAGAGCTTTTGAACTCGTTTGACCAGCTCATTATAAATCCACAGGTCGGCTTTGGATTCACCGACCGGGTCAGCACCCTTCCAGCGGAACTGAACCATCCGGCTGGTGGAAGCAGCTGTGCCTTCTTTTTCATAGACAGCTGCGGCTGGCAGGAAGAAAGCTTCAGTCTGAATGTCTTGTGGAGTGAGCTGCTTTACCTTTTCATTCTCTACCGGTCTTTCCCAGGCTTTGTGGCTCCAGAATTCGGCGGTTTCGTGTAGCCACAGATCGATGCAGACAAACCATTTAAGTTTAGTGAGAGCTTCCTGCTCCTTATTGGCATTGGGGCCGCCCACTACCGGATTGGAGCCGTTTACGAACAGGCCATCGATTTCGCCTCTGTGCATGGCTTCGAATAAGCCGATGTGCGAATAATTTTTGGTATCCTGACGTTTGGGTATATAGTGATATGCAAAATCGTTGTCTTCGGTAGCGGCATCCCCATACCAGGCCTTGAGCAGACTGACAATCCACTTGGAAGTGTGTATTCGCCAGCCGGAATGTTTGATGCCAGACGCTGCCAAAGCCCGGAATTCTTTCAAATTGCTGAATTGCAGATTGCCTGCACCCGGGGTGGTCTTGCGGATATAAGAAATGAGATCTTTATAATCAGCGCTGTCAGTGGGTGAATCGATATAGCCGGGCAGAATGTGATACAGCAAAGCCATGTCGGTGGCGCCTTGAACGTTGTTTTCACCGCGCAAGGCATTGATTCCTCCACCGGGGCGTCCGATATTTCCCAACAATAACTGTACAATGGCAAAAGCCCGGATGTTTTCACTACCCACCGTATGCTGGGTAATTCCCATGGCATAGCATATGCAGCCCGTCTTATCCGGAGCAGAAGTTGCGCAAAACATTTTCAAGACCTCCCGGTACTTGCTTTGGGGAGATCCGGTTATTTTGCATACCGTATCGATGTCATAACGAGAATAGTGTTGCTTCATGAGTTGGAAAACGCTACGCGGGTGCTGCAGGGTTTCATCCTTCAAGATATTGTTGTTTTCATCGTATTGATAATCCCAGCTGCTAACATCGTAACTTTGCTTAGTTTCGTTCCAACCGGAAAAGAAACCGTCTTTAAACTCATAATCATCTCTGACAAGGAAAGCTGCATTGGTATAATTGACCACATAATCATGGTGATAGAGCTCGTTGTCCAGAATATACTTGATCATGCCGCCCAGGAAGGCGATATCGGTGCCAGAACGCATAGGACAATAAAGATCGGCCACTGCGGCAGTTCGTGTGAAACGGGGATCTACACTGATTATTTTGGTCTGGCGTTTAGGATCAAAACGCCCCTTGTTCAGCCATTTCATACCGATGGGATGGTTTTCGGCCAAGTTGCTGCCCATGATTAAAGCACAGTTGGTATTTTTCATGTCAATCATGGAGTTGGTCATCACTCCTCGTCCGAAGGAAGGAGCCAGGCCGCCCACAGATGGTGAATGGCAGAGCCGGGCCTGAGTTTCCAGGTAAACTACACCCAGCGAGCGCATCATCTTGGATAGTAGATAGCATTCCTCATTGTCCAGGGCTGATCCTCCAATTGAGGCTATTTTTTCGGTCCGGTTAACGATTACTTCACTTCCATCAGACAATGTCTCTTTGTGAATGAAACTCTCATCGCGGGTCTGCTTGATCCGCTGGGCGATTTCATCCAAAATCCAATCCCACTCTTTTTCTTCCCATTTCTCTGATCCAGGAGCCCTGTATAAAGGCTTTGCTACCCTCCTGGGATTGATGATCTGCTTTCCGGTTTCAGGTTCATATATTTCTCTCAGATTAAACATGGCTGAACCTTTGGGACAGGCGCATCCTTCATTAACCGGATTATCAGGGTCTCCAACCACGCTCAATAACTTAACAAATTTATCATCCTTTTTTTCCGCATAAACTACCAGACCGCATCCAGAACCGCAATAAGGACAAACAGTTGGTACCGGACTAACATTTTTTGTGCGCAGTTCTTTGATTACCGCTGCAGAAACAATGAGATTAAAACCCAAAGCCGACCCTAAACTTGCAGCTGCAACCGTAGCTCCGCCTCTTTTTATAAACTGACGGCGGGTTATTTTGCCGTTCATTCTCTTCCCCCCATTCAAATCATTGCGATGCAAAGGAATGATGATTACTGCCATTGTGAGATTCTAGATTACATTTGGACTAGCTTGTCACTAAAATTATTAAGCCTGCGAATCTTGCTATGCGGTCCTGACCAAACTTTTTAAGGTGTCCGCCCTAAAACGAAAACCTCCTAACTTTAATCAGGAGGCTGGTCACAGGATGTACACTGACCATAAAGCCGCAGTTTGGTGCGGCTTCCTCCTTGCCTGAAAAGCCAAGAATGAAGTAGCAGTTTGCCTCAGGACTCATAACCTTCATAATCAGATCTTGGAGACTGAGAAAACTGTTCCGGTAGATGACTCTTTTCCAAGCAAGGGAGATAAAACCGTTTCCAGATTTACCGCGGCTAAATCCCCAATGGCTGTCGCTTTAGGGGAATCAGCTCTGGAGTCAGCGTAAGACATATTAAATTTTGACTATTATGCGAGTATACAGGGTTAAAGCAGTACTGTTTCAACAGTGAACATAGGAGAGCAAATTCCTGAAAGGCTATATGGATTCATCACCTTCAACCGGGCCAGTAGCTGGTATTAGAATGAAAAGCAGTCATACCGGCATAGCGGATAGGTTGAGAAAGGCTCCCATTGGTTTAATTCTCCATTTTTGGCACTGTAGTTTGAAACAAAACGAACCACCGGTTCATATGAAGCATGTCACATTAAACGCTTTGTGGTTGACATAAACCCTGCACTTGAAAGCACTTTCTCACCTCCTTTAATACCGTTATCTTAGCGGCTGGAATAATGAAAACATTTCAGCTTAATAAAAGCATTTGTTTATAAGCGGAAAAATGAATTCATTGCACCAACTATTATAGTTCTGCATATAAATTTATATTCCTTCTAATAATATTATATATAACCAAACATTATATATGCTAACAACAACAAACCCTCCCGAGATGGAGGGGAGGGGCGTTTCACCCTTGACGGCAGGCAAGCGTAATCCCCACTGAATCATACATGAGGAGGATACGCAACGTTGCAAGGGCTGGTAATGCCTCAACATAAATTTTAATCATCTAAATGCATATGCGGAAAAAATGGCACGAATCAGCCAATGATAAAAGGCGGTTAGAGCTGGTTCGCTATATTTAAGTAAACTGATAGTGAGCGAAAATAAATCCCCGCTTAATATTGATAAACGGGGATGTAACATATTACTCGTTAACTACGGTTAAGATTTGCCGGCTAACCCGTAAATTTCTTATTAATACCAATTGATTCTTGGCTTCAGTGGCATTCGTCACTGTATTCCTTGACGATGTAAATGGGCCTGCGCTTGGTTTCCAAATAGGTTCTGGAAACATATTGGCCGACTATGCCGGTGCAAAACAGCTGAATCCCGGTAATAAACAGCAGAATACAGACCATAAAGGGCCACCCGTATATAGAACCGCCCCATAATAGGTATTTAGCGGCCATGGCTACAATCATTACAAAAGATACCAAGAAAAAAACCAATCCTATCACCGAAGACAACGCCAACGGAGTGGTGGAAAAGGCCATGATCCCATCCAGTGAATAAGAATAGAGCTTCCAAAACGACCATTTAGTCTGGCCGGCAGCTCTTTCCTGATTGTCATATTCCATCCACTTGGTTTTAAAACCTACCCAGGCGAAAATACCTTTGGAAAAACGGTTATATTCACAGATCTGCAGAATGGAATCCACCATTTGGCGGCTCATCAGCCTGAAATCCCGGGCTCCATCCACCAATTCAATATTGGAGATAGTATTGATTATGCGGTAGAATTGCCTGGCGAAAAACGACCTCACCGGCGGCTCGCCTTTGCGGGTGGTTCTTCTGGTGGCAACACAGTCATAGCCTTCATGCTTTATGATAAGGTACATATCCTTGATCAGCATGGGCGGATCCTGCAGGTCAGCATCCATGATAGCCACATAATCACCCCGGGCGTTTTTAAGACCCGCATAGATGGCCGATTCTTTTCCGAAATTACGAGAAAAAGACAGATATTTAACCCGCTGATCCCGGCGCTGTAAATCTTTAATTAGGGGCAGGGTGCAGTCCTGTGAACCGTCATCGACAAAAACGAATTCAAATGCCACAAACGCCATATCCGCAGCCAGTTTTGACACCTCGGCATAGAAATATGGCAAAACCTCCTGTTCATTATAACAGGGCACTACAATCGATATTTGTTTCATTACAGCACTTCTCCTTGACCTTTATCTTGAAATACTATGTGCTTGCTAAACAGGTAATTGGATATGACCACGATTATATTGGAGATTATTTTGGTCAATAAATCATTGGAGTGAAGCACATCGATCATCACATACATTATTGTCATGTCCAGCAGACCGGAGAACAGGCGGCAGCCAAAAAAGGCCAGACATTGTCCCAAAATGGGAAACAACCCCCGGGCTTTGCTCTCAAAAACAAAGAGATGATTGGTGGCATAAGCGAATAATACCGACAAGATCCAGGCTATGAGATTGGCCTTCAGGTAAGGTAAACCCGCCAGTTTGGCCAGGCCGGAATAGGCCAATATATTGATCAGTGTGGTAAGGCCGCCGTACCCCAGATATAAAACCAGAATCTTATATTTCTGATATTTGGCCTCAACCTGCATATATCCACAAACCTTCTCGGTTAAAACTCAATTTGAATCAATCCAATCTGTGTCTGAGCAATTCTGTAGACTACTAGTGTATTTTTCCCATAAATGGATAAACTATGCATAGTATTTGTTTGAACTTGTATGCCGGTTTTGCCCTTTATCTGACCTGTGACGGGCAGCGCCCGGAAAAATTGCTTGGTTTAGATTTGCATAAGGTTTTTTAGAAATAGAAGAAGGTTGAGATGAGAAGATATAATTTGTTGAAGTATTTATGGGTCGTATTGGGGCTGGTGGGTTTATTGATCATAGCCTACGTGCTTTGCCAAAGCCCTCAGCCCGGGGTAGCCGATCAGGGCGATTTTGACAGGGTCATGAATGTTTCCGGCCTGGAACTCAAACCGGAGCAGATTAATGACCCCGGTTTTGTCAGGTTCCTGGACTACCCGGTAACCGAATACAGAATCTCTGCGGTCAGCGCCCCCAACCTGCTTAAGCGCCTAAGCGCCACCAGCATGGCTTATCTGATCACTTTGATAAACTCAATATGCCTGTTATTGGGAAAGGATACTTTTAAAACCGCATATTTGGCTGCTGCCTATGTAATCATGTACTCGTGCGCCTTTTATGTAATATTCAAGCACCTTAATGTGAAAAACCGGTTGAAATTAACGTTATTCGTATTGATAGCCTTTTTTGTGTTTTTGGACGGCAATTACCTGGTGTGGTTCAACAGTTTGTACGGGGAGCCCATGATGATAACCACACTGGCGTTGTATATCGCGGCATGGCTTTACTATATTTATCACCGCCATATAGTAAAATCGGCAAATACCATATTCCTCACCATGGTGCCTATATTCGCGGCGGCCTTTCTGTTTCTGGGCTCCAAATTGCAGGTTATATCAGCCCTGCCGGTTATTATACTCATGCTCATAAATCTGTGGAGAGAAAACCGGGGGTTGTTGAAACCGCGTCAAGTATGGCTGTTCGGAATTTTTTCCCTTATTCTGGTCGCATATTCGCTGGGATATGCTTATACCAATAAGCAGATGAGTGAGTATACCCGTTATAATTCGTTGTTTTACGGAATATTAAAGGATTCCCCCAACCCCGCTCAAGACCTGCTTGATCTGGGATTAAGTCCCGACATGGCAGCAGACGCGGGAAAACACGCTTTTTTGGAAGAGCGGGAATATGTCAGATATGTTCCCCTCAGTGATATAACCAGGGAAGAATTCTATAATAAAATCAGCAATGCTGATCTGGTCCGGTTTTATATTACCCATCCGCAAAGGCTGGCGGCAGGAATGCAATACACTGCGGATCATGCCTTTACTACTTCAACTGTGCTGGGCAAATATCAAAGGGCGGACATTGAGAAACCGGTGAGCGAATTTGACAGATTCACCGCTTGGTCATCCTTAAGGGAGAAATATCTGCCCAGGAGTCTCTGGTTTTTGATATTTTCTTACGGTTTGGCAACGGGCGTTTCCGTACTGGTGTATATAAAGAGGCGGGGAGTAAAAGAAGTTGAGTCAGGTTTGCGGCTTTTCTGGGCGGTGATGCTGATTGGCCTGCTGCAATTTCCTATGCCGCTGGTAGGGAACGGACAGGCTGATACCGCCAAGCAGCTGTTCTTGTTTAATTTTACCTTTGACATAGTTCTGGTGGTTTTATCTTGCTTGACACTGAGCCTATTGATAGATTTCTGCCGTTCCCCCAAGACCGCACTCCATCGCAGTGTGAAAGGGGGCGCCTTTTAATCGGGGGCAAACCTATTCTTCCGATATTTACTAGAAATATGGTATAGTGACAGCAATTAAATATTTATAGATGATCGGCCATTTCCGCACAGAGTATACAGGAGATGGTGAACAGAACCAAGAGGAGGTGTTATTATGTCCCAAGTTATCGCCTGTTACAAATGGGTAGTTGATGAAGCGGATATTAGAATTAATACTGATTTGACGGTTGATTTGAGCAAAGCCAAGGGAAAAATCAGCGACTATGACAAAAATGCCATTGAAGCAGCAGTTCAGGCCGCCGCTTCACTGAATGGCAAGGCAATAGGACTTACCTTCGGCACTGCAGAGGCGAAACCGTCGCTCAAAGATGCGCTATCCAGGGGACTCGACGAAGCCTGGTATATAAACGACCAGCAAGCCGGTCAGGCCGATGGCGCCGGCACTGCCAGAGCCTTGGCGGCTGCCATAAAAAGAATGCCGGATGTGAGCCTTATCATCTGTGCGGAAGGAGCCAGCGACACCTACGCCAGGCAGACCGCACCCCGCATTGGCGCACTGTTAGACCTGCCGGTAGTTACCTCGGCAGGTAAAATTGAGATCAGCGGAAACACCTTGACTGCCGTCCGTATACTGGATGACTGCCTGCAGACAGTAAAGGTGGAGCTCCCTGCTGTAATAGCGGTGCTGCCGGAAATCAACCCCGCACCCATACCCGGTCTTAAGGCGGTTCTGGCGGCCGGCAAAAAACCGGTTACCGAATTGAAAACGCAAGACCTGGGCATCGATCTGGCGCCTAAAACCTCTGTAACAGAATTTAAGGGCTATATTATGAACCGCAAGAACATCATCTTCAATGAAGGCCAGACTGCCGACAAAGTCAATGCACTGGCAACTGCGCTCAGAAAGGAAGGTGTGCTTTAATGGCAGGCGTTTACATATACAGCGACAAAACCGATATTGCCCAAGAAATCATTGGATTTGCCAGAGCGGCAGGAAAAGAAGCCATTCTGTTGACCCTGAGCGAAAAAGATGCCCAGGCCCTGCAAAATTCCGGAGCCGATAAGATCTATGTTATCGACGGCAAGAGTGAGCTGATAGAAAATTACTCCAAAGCCATCGCTGATTTGTTGACAAAGGCGAATGCAGAATTTTTCGCGGTTGGCGCCACCCCCCGGGGAAGAGATTTGGCCGCCAGGGTAGCCGGGTATCTGGATTGCGCGATGGTCAGTGACGTATCCTCCATCGAGTATAGCGGCCAGAACTTACAATGTGTAAGGATGATGTACGGAGGTGCGGTACAACAAAATGAAGTTTTATCTGGCCTGAGTGTTGTTACCGTTTCAGCCGGAAAATTTGAGACGGTTAAAGGTGAAGCCGCCATACAAACCCTGGAACTTGAAGCCGACACCCGGGTAACCGTGGTGGAAACGGCACCTGTTGTTAAAGTGGGGGTAGATCTCGGCAAGGCTGATAAAGTAGTTTGTGTGGGCATGGCCTTGGATAAAGTCGAAGATCTTCAGATAGCCCGGGATCTGGCCGAAGCCGTCGGAGCAGAGCTCGGCTGTACCAGGAGCATAGCCGAAGAAAGGCACTGGCTGCCGGTAGAGAGCTATATCGGCATATCCGGAGCGGTTATAAAGCCTAGGCTGTACATGTCCATGGGTGTATCCGGACAAATTCAGCATGTCTATGGGATTCGCGACGCACAGCTAATCGTTGCTATCGACATCAATGAGAAGGCTCCCATATTTAAGGCTGCGGATTACGGCATTGTAGGAGACCTGTATGAAGTAGTTCCACTGCTGACCGAAGCACTGAAGAAATAACGCTTTTAAAAAGGGCTTACTGCCGGTTTGTTTTCAGGCTGATAAAAGGCAAACCGAATCTTTGTTTGAGGGAGGGGTAAGTTTTTGAGCAGTGAGGATAAATTTGATGCCATAATAGTCGGGGCCGGACCGGCCGGGAGCGCCTGTGCCTATACTCTGGCCAAAGCGGGCAGAAATGTACTGGTAATAGAACGCGGGGATACCCCGGGATGCAAAAACGTGACCGGCGGCCGCCTGTATACCTACGCCCTGGAGATGCTGGATGAAGACCTATATGAAGAAGCGGCCCTGGAAAGAAGAGTAACCCATGAGCAGATCATGATGCTCAGCGGAGAACGGGCTATTACCATCGACTTCCACCAACCGGGCTTCAATCCTGAAGCTAAGCCCCCCATGTCTTTCACCGTGCTGCGGGCTGTTTTTGATGAGTGGTTGGCGGCTAAAGCTGAAGAGAAGGGAGCT
>NZ_DCEA01000068.1:66912-67552 GCF_002316705.1 Syntrophomonas sp. UBA1041 | reverse complement strand
GCTGAAGAGAAGGGAGCTATAGTGGCCTGCGGAATCAAGGTCGACCAGCTCATCGAACAGGAAGGCAAAATCGTGGGGGTCATAGCCGGGGAAGATGAGATGTATGCCGATATAGTCATAGCAGCCGATGGGGTCAATTCCTTCATGGCACAGCAGGCCGGACTGATTCGGGATATACCCGCCAAAACTGTGGGAGTAGGGGTGAAAGAGGTAATCGAGCTGCCGGAAAAAACCATCGAAGAGCGCTTTAACCTCCAGGCCGGCGAAGGCGCAGCCCGCATGCTTTTAGGCTGCACCGAGGGCATACACGGCGGGGGGTTCCTCTATACCAATCAGCAAAGCATATCACTGGGCTGTGTTTTTACCCCTGAAGAAGCAGCACAGCATAAGAAATCGGTGCATGAGATATTTCAGGATATCAAGATGCACCCGGCTATCGCCCCATTGATCGCCGGGGGGGAGACTATAGAATACTCGGCCCATCTGGTGAGTGAGGCAGGATATAGAGGCATTCACAAAAAGCTATACCGGGAAGGATTCCTGATGATAGGAGACGCCGCCGGTTTTGTAATCAACACCGGATATTCCATCCGGGGGATCGACCTGGCTATAGTGAGCGGAATAGCCGCAGCCCGGGCTG
>NZ_DCEA01000068.1:66031-66705 GCF_002316705.1 Syntrophomonas sp. UBA1041 | reverse complement strand
AACTGCCGGTGATAATGTGGCGGCAGCCGGGTCATATTACATGCAAGAGCTGAACCACCTGAAACTCATGCCTACCATGAAAGCGGCGGACGGATACTTTGAAATTCTGGAGACTCCCTGGATATATGACAAAGTGCCCAACCTGGCCAATGATGTGTTCAATAGCCTGTTCAAGGTCAGCGGAGAGGTGCCGCAGAGCATGAAGAATACCGTGATGGGAGCTATGAAAGCCAACGGCTTATCACTATGGCAATTGATACAATTGGGCATAAAGGGGGTTAAATCACTATGAGCATAGAGCGCCTTTCAGCAGTAGAACTCCTGAGCAAAAATAAATTCAATGTAGATGAAGAAGAAGCCCATATCGTAATAGACAAAACCATCTGTGCCCAATGCAGTGAGAAACCCTGCCTTTATGTATGCCCGGCGGTTCTCTACAAACTGAACAAGAACGGGGAGATGAGCTTTGACTATGCGGGCTGCCTGGAATGTGGCACCTGCAGAGTGATGTGCAAGGACAAAGGCATTGTCAAATGGATTTATCCCCGTGGAACCTTTGGGGTGATTTATCGACAGGGCTAGTTTTGTCTTGATATTGCAGGGAAGTCTTAAACACCCGTGATGATATTATGGCTCTTGGTTTATATGGCGGGCAGTATACTGCCGGTTTGCAG
>NZ_DCEA01000068.1:43187-65864 GCF_002316705.1 Syntrophomonas sp. UBA1041 | reverse complement strand
GGCAGTATACTGCCGGTTTGCAGATACCCGGTATGATATAGGCCTAGAGCCGGGTTAATGTAAAATGATCAGGCCCCTCTGCTGCCGGAGGGGCCAAATTAGTGGGTATGAATGAGACCAACACGGCTGTTATTATCCGTTAACAAGGGAATCTGAATCATCCTATACGCTTCGGGTTATGAACAAAAGTAATTGGATTACACGATGCACAACAAGTACAATTCAATGGCTGGTATTGATAACTGTAAGAATATTTGCCCGCAGCCTGGAAATCGCATACTGCTTACAACTGTGGGAGAAGCTTAGCCGCTTAAGGGTCGGCTATAGAATTATAAAAAATAAGCCATTAAAGATAAAGATGCATTTTAGGAAATGAGGTCAAAGGCGGCATGTATAATCTTCATGCAACAATTGCAGTGGCAGTATTTCTGGCAGCCTATGCCCTAATAATATCGGAAAAAATGCCTCGGGCGGTTACCGGCCTGGCCGGGGCAGTTATCATAGTTCTATTGGGAGTCCTTACCCAGGAAGAGGCCTTTGCAAGCATCGATTGGAATACCATTGGCTTATTGGTAGGGATGATGATAATAGTGAATATCACCCGTCGCAGCGGCGTATTTGAGTATCTGGCCATACTTGCCGCCAGGACAGCCAAAGGTGATCCAGTCATGATCCTGGTGCTTTTAACCTGCATCACCGCCTTTTTATCGGCATGGCTGGATAATGTTACCACCATACTGTTAATCGTGCCGGTCACTTTTGCCATCGTAAACAGGCTGAAGTTAAACGCTATGCCTTTTTTGCTCTGTGAGGTGATAGGTTCTAATATTGGAGGAACCGCCACCCTGATCGGAGATCCTCCTAATATCTTAATCGGTTCTGCAACGGGCCTGGGATTCAACGATTTCATAATGAATCTGAGCCCGGTGGTTATAATTGTACTGGCGGTAACCGTGGGTTTAATGGTTCTGGTTTATAGAAAGGGTTTCGAAGTAGCCGAGGAGGACAAGCAGGAGATCATGAAACTTAATCCGCCGCAGGTTATTAAGGATTGGAATATTCTGAAGAAATCGCTGGCGGTACTGGCCCTGACCGTATTGGGTTTTTTTCTTCATCAAGCCCTGCACCTGGATTCCGCCACAATAGCTTTGGCTGGAGCGGTACTCTTGATGATTGCCACCGGGGAAGAACCGGAAGATATCCTGCTGACTGTAGAGTGGCCGACCCTGTTCTTTTTTATGGGGTTATTCATTCTGGTTGAAAGCCTGGTTAAAGTAGGGGTTATTACCAGCCTGGCCAGTCAGGCCCTGCTTTTTACCCAGGGTAACTTTTCTCTGACCGCCATCCTGGTCCTATGGATATCCGCATTTGCTTCCGCCATCGTCGACAATATTCCCTTTGTCGCGGCCATGATACCTTTGCTTAAAGATTTGGGCGCCATGTCCGGAATGCCCATGGAGCCGCTGTGGTGGTCCTTAGCCTTGGGCGCATGCCTGGGCGGTAATGGAACTCTGATCGGGGCTTCCGCCAATGTGGTGGCTGCAGGCATTGCAGAGAGAAACGGGTTAAAAATCACTTTCTGGGGTTTCACCAAGGTGGGACTGCCGCTGATGATAGTGTCCGTATTTATCTGCCATGTCTATATATATATCAGATACCTGGGGTAGTTGAAGGTGCAATCCGTTCCTGCCGATCGAAAAATCTCATTTTACGTAACCAATACGGAAATTACCAAAATATTTTACATAATTGAATCAAGCCTTTTACCTGGGGGCGCTATAATACAAAGGAAATACAAGCGGAGGAATCAGATATGAAAGGCCTCCCTTTGATAATACTTTATTCTGGTGTGATGCCGGATGGTTAAAGGAGGATCGCAAGATGGGAAAACAAGTGCCGCCCCCGTGGATTCTCAGACATTGGCTGATAAGAGATTTCAATTTCAATAAAGACCTGAACAACTGGGTGTACATAGGCGCGAGTAAACGCCTGCCCAAAAATTTTCAATGCCGGTATTGCGGCCGTGATTTGCAAGCTCATATTGATTTTTTCGGCATCACTCATGGTCAACAGGATCCTCTGGCAGTGGGTGCATGCAAACATTGTGACATCGTATATTGGATGAAGCTGAAATTGGATGCTTTTCACATAAGCCTCAACACCTAATCTCTTGACCTTCATGCCAATGATCACAGTGTTTACGCGGAAAATACGATAAAAGCGATTATGATATGCGCCGAAGGGAATACCAAATAACCAGTACGTTGAGTTACGCATTGTTTGATTGCATTTTTTCGTTTATATTTATACTGGATTGACTGATGCACTTCTGGCCGTGCAATGTGTCTGCCCACAATACGATATGATCCGCAATAAAGATTATTGGCGGTGCACGGAAATCATCTTTTCATCCCATCATGATCGGTTTTAGCGAAGTTTATAAACCGGATTTCTTATCTAATATGGATTAATAACCATGTAGAAAGCAGGAGATGAGCTATGGCAAAAGATGAAAAAACCCCAAACACATCCATCTTAATCATGCCTCAGGTGGTCTTGCCTTCCCATGCCAACGCAGCTGGAAGAATGCACGGGGGAGAAGTCATGAAGCTTATGGACACAGCTGCAGGAGTAGTCGCAATTCGCCATTGCCATTGCAATGTAGTGACGGCTAATGTTACGCAATTGTCTTTTATGGAACCGGTATTTATCGGCGACCTGGTTATTTGCCGTGCCAAAATCACTTATACAGGCAGAACATCCATGGAGGTATTTGTGGATGTTAAGGCCGAACACCTGAGAAGCGGTGAAACCAAAAATGTATCAGAAGGATATTTTGTTATGGTGGCTCTTGATCGAAATGGCCGCCCCACTACCGTACCGCCTCTAATATTGGAGACAGAAGAGGAGCGGCGCTGTTTTGAATATGCAAAGCAACGGATAGCCAAACTCAAGTCAGAAGTTCACCAAGATTAGGGCACATAAGATGAGTACTTAGAAATTGCCAGTAGCGTGACGAAGCCGGGGCTTAGGCCCCGGTTTTTTTCCTCTGGACATAGCGTGGTAGCAGGGACATTACTTTTGCTATACAGGAGAACTGGGAGAGGAAGGGCCTGGAGCGTTATCCAAGCCTTTGTAGTTTCTGGAGGTCGTAAATCCACATTCTAAACCTCTGTCACCTGTTGCCACCTGTTTATTAAAAATGGGGGTATAATTATCCGCACAAAAAATCCCCTCCATGCTCGGAGGGGACTCGGTTTCGTATTGGTGGGCCATGAAGGAATCGAACCTTCAACCTTCTGATTAAGAGTCAGCTGCTCTGCCTAGTTGAGCTAATGGCCCGTTTGTGCCGCAATTGATATTATACCGCCAGTTTTATTAGAAATCAATACAGGAAATAGGAGATTACGAGAAAAATAATCGGAGTTTATCAATATCAATGCCCGTAAACCGGGCTAAAAACATAGTAAACGGCTTTTTGAACTGCTTCAACAGGTATTAATTGCAATCGGCGGGTCGGAAATGCAGTAATCGCTGAAGCGGGTGAGTTAATGGCTGGGATGGCTGGATTTGAACCAACGCATAACGGAGTCAAAGTCCGTTGCCTTACCGCTTGGCGACATCCCAGCGCTCAAAAACATTATGTGAAAGATTCAGATTCTTATACAGGTTTGATATTCCATAAGTGACATATTATTAATTATATAAACCTCAGCTATACAGCGCACCAGGGTGCGCATAAATGGTCGGGCCGAAATATGTATGGAGGACTTTTGGCCTCTGGCCCTTATCGGATTGCCGCCAATGATCAATTGATCAGGACGAAGGGTATATGGAGGGCCCAAAGATATCTTTTATCTGCATGATTATGGTTTCGCTGGGGTAAAATAGTATTCAAACGGCAGTTATGATATTCTGGTTATAGATTTAGCAGCAAGGAGGGACTAATATGCCAATGATGAGAAAAATCATTTATTTTGGCCTGGGAGCATTGAGCTTCACCAGAGAAAAAGCTGAAAAGATGATGAATGAAATGGTGGATAAGGGCGAAATCAACAAAGAAGAAGCCAAACAGTTTATAGACGATGCCATAAAAAAGGGAGCCGAGGAAAAGGAAGAACTGCGTAAGATGATTCACCAGGAGTACCAGGAGATCAAAAACCAGTTCAGCTTTGTGACCAAGAAGGACCTTGAAGCGCTGGAAGCCAGGATTCAGGCCCTGGAAGAAAAGATTCAAACCATTTGAACATAGATTTCAATGACTGCCGGGCATAGCCCGGCATTTCTATTTTTGGAGGTTTTACTGAGTTGATAAACGCTTCGTTATCATATCTGAAACGGCTGCCGCGCTACCGTGAGGTTGCCAATGTACTGGTCAAAAACGGGTTTGGCTTTGTTATTAACAGTGTCGGCAACCGCCATCCCTGGCTGCGGCGCCATAGACATCGTCAAGAGTTGGAGACGATAGGAGATTCGCTGCCTAAACGCCTGCGGCGGGCCTGTGAAGAACTGGGGCCTACTTTCGTCAAGCTGGGCCAGTTGCTGAGCACCCGGGCTGATCTGCTGAGCCCGGAATATATAAGTGAACTCGAAAAGTTGCAGGATAATGTACTTCCGATTCCATTTGAACAGGTGGAAGCGGTTTTAGCACAGGATGGCCTGGATTCCAGCCTTATATTCTCTGCTTTTGAACAGGTCCCCATAGCAGCCGGTTCGATCGGACAGGTGCATCAGGCCACTCTGAGCAACGGAGCACAGGTGGTCGTCAAGGTAAAACGCCCTGGCATTGACCGGCAGATGGCCATCGATCTGGCTATCATCCTGGATCTGGCCAATTATGCGGAAAAATACCAAGGCTGGGCCAAACACTATCGGGTTAGTGAACTGGTTGAGGAATTGGCGGCGGCGCTCTGCAATGAACTGGACTTTCGCAAAGAGGCCCGCAATGCCGAGCGCTTTAAACAGAACTTCGTCTCCAATCCCAATGTGATCATCCCTGGGGTGTTCTGGCAGTACAGTACGGAAAACGTATTGGTGATGGAGTATGTCCCGGGGATAAAGATTTCTGATATTGCTGCTATTCAGGCCGGCGGCTATGAGGTTGGCAGAATCGTGAATCACTTGGTGGAGTGCTTGTTCCAGCAGATTTACCTGGATGGCCTGTTTCACGCCGACCCGCACCCTGGCAATATCGCTATAGCTGAAGGAGAAGCCATTATACTATATGATTTTGGCCAGGTGGGTTTTGTTGACCAGCTCACTCGTGATAAGTACATCGACCTGGTTATCGGTATGATGCGCTATGATACTGAAGGGGTTACCCGGGCTTTATTGAATATCGCCATTGATGATCACCCGGTACGATTGAATGATTTGCGCCGCGACGTGGGTCGTCTGGCACAAAAGTATTATGGGGTTCCTTTTTCCGGCATAAATGTCGGTGAAGCTTTAAGGGAGATCCTGGAGCTATCTGTGAAACATCAATTGCGCATGCCGCCGGAACTTACCCTGATGGCGAAAATGCTGTTAACCATGGAGAGCCTGGTGACCACCCTCGACCCGGGTATAAGCCTGGTGGATATAGCCCAACCTTACGGGAAAAAAGCGCTGAAGGAGCGCTATTCGGCCAAACGCATGGGTCATGAGGTTCGTTCGGCAATGCTGGAGCTGGCAGACATCGCCCGCGCCCTGCCCCGCAATGTCAATAATCTGGCCCAGAGGCTCGAAGAGGGAGAATTAAGGATAAAGATGGAATACAGCAACATCAGGGATATGCTGGTACGCATCGATATAATATCCAACCGGATTTGTCTGGCGATTGTCATGTCCAGCATTCTCATCGGTTGCTCATTGATAGTTAATCAGGCCGAAACCTATTTCCTGCGTCATTTTCCCCTGGTGGAAGTCGGCTTTGTGCTGGCGGTCCTGATCGGTCTATATCTGGCCTATTCCATTATTCGCAGCGGCCGTTATTGAACGGGCATATTAGCTCATCCTCTCCAATATATATGAAGCAGAACCATGGAGGGGGAATCACGGTGCGAAAACCCTTTTTTACCCTGTTTTTAACCGTCCTTTTTACAGCATTATTGACCGCCGCAATGCCTCATGCCGCTAAGGCTGAAGCCTCCACTTTACAGCATATCTTCGTGATTTCATTAGACGGGCTAAGTTATGAAGGATTTATTAACAGTTATGTTCCCAGCATAAAGCATCTGGCTGGAGAAGGGGTAACTGACGAGAAATGTCTGGCCATAAGAGCAGAAACTTCGGAGGCGGCTCAAGCTTCGATGCTAACCGGAACCCTTCCCGAACAACACAAGCTCTATAGTGCCGAAGACCGCGTACAGACAGCTTCGATGCTGGATATGCTCAAGCAGGGCAATCGGTCTTTTATGATCTACGACGGCAGCGGAGGCAAATTGAAGTCCTTCGACTACGGCGCAGCCCACTATGCCAGTTTTGAGGCCTCACTAAGCGACCAGGAGCTGCTAGCGAGGGCGGTTGAAACCTTTAAACAGCATAAGCCTTTTTATAATTACATTGTTCTCAACGATTGCCGGGAGGCTTTTTTGACCCTGGACGATAAACAGTATTACCGGACGGTCGCCCAAACCGACCAGGCCATCGGTGATTTTCTGGCTTTTCTCCGTAATGAGGGGCTGTATTATAGCTCGATTATCATTGTCACTTCACCGCGCAGCTCTTCACCCAGCGACCAGGTACCTTTGATTATTCACGGTCCCGGATTTCAGGTGGGAACCCGCATCGGCAATAGCATGATCGTTGACATCACTCCTACACTGTGCATGCTTTCCGGGCTTAAGCAGCCGCCGAGCAGCCGGGGCGTCCCATTATATGATGCTTTGCTCTATACCAGCAATGAGAGAATGGGCCAGCTCAATCAATGGGTAAAAGCCCTGCAAGAGGAACGGATCATCAACTGGCAGCAATACTACCTGTTGCAGGACGAAATCTATCGCAACTACCATCAAATAGCCTCCATGAAAGAAGAGCGGCAGAGTATTTTTGATTATGCCGGGCAAAGAGAGGGGGTAATAGCTGATATCAACCAGCGTTTGGCGATTGAGCGGTTTGTTTTCCTGGCCATCTTTGTGATCATGCTGGTGGGGTATGGAGTGGAATACTTGATATTGAAGAAGAAGTTTCTGTTGTTCAAGTAATCATTCAAGCTGACCGCGGCTGTTAAGGCCGGGTCAACTTGTGCCAGATGGTGTCGAGGGTGTCCATAAAGGTCATGATTTGAATGCGCTCGGTTTCTGTTGCCGGCTGGCCGGATTCCAATTCATAACTGGCGATAAGCTGAGCCTGGAAAACCTTTTCGAGAAAGTCCATATCCGCGTTGGAGAAGTATTTCTCCAGCCTTCGGGCCACAGACAGTTCTTCAGGGCTGAAATTGGGCCTAGGGAGCAAATTGATCACCTCCTGATGTTTAAATAAATAATATGCGCCGCAGCGATAAATAGTTCAGGAAAAGATTTGCTGCCGGTGTAGAAATACAGTATACTTTGGCATATTATTGCAGCTGTAAAAAATCGACACAATATTTCTGACTATGGCTTGACTGGCCAAGCTATGACATGTTATTATGCTTCAATGAAACAATTAAATAGATAAAAACGATGATCAGAAGAGTAACTGCTCAGTTTGGCCGCAGAGAGCCGGGAAGGGTGAAAACCGGTGCGAGCGGGTAGTGAAAGCCACCTGAGAGTTCCGGTTAATACGCGAGTAGTAAGCCGGACGGCATTGCCGTTAATTTAGTTAAGCCGGGCTGACGCCAATTAGGGTGGTACCGCGGGAGCAACTCTCGTCCCTTGAGGATGGGGGTTTTTTATTTGCCCAAATGGCAAGGGTAGGCTCCCCGCCATTAAATAAACCAGAAGGAGGAATCGCTATGGAACTAAAAAGACAGATCCTCAATCTGATCGCTCATGAAGCCCAGTTAAGCCCCAAATTGATCGCAACCATGTTAGGTCAGGACGAGAAAGTCATCGTCCGCGCCATCAGAGAGATGGAAGACGACAAGGTCATACTGGGCTACAATACCGTTATCAACTGGGACAAAATGGAGAGCGACGGAGTAACCGCAACCATCGAGGTCAAGGTGACTCCCCAAAGAGAAGTGGGATTTAACGGGGTCGCAGAAAGAATCTGCAAGTTTCCCGAGGTGCGCAGTGTGCATTTGATGAGTGGTTCTTATGATCTTTCCGTAGTCGTAGATGGCTACAATCTGAAAGAGATCGCTTCCTTTGTTTCGCATAAACTGTCCACCCTCGATGAGGTACAGAGTACAGTTACCCATTTTGTGCTGAAAACCTACAAAGTCGATAATTTCGTATTTGAAGATCCCCGTGAAGATGAAAGGCTGGTGATTAGTCCGTGAGCAGCATGGAGAAATACGTTTCAAATGTGGTCAAATCCGTGCCTCCATCGGGTATTAGAAAGTTCTTTGACCTGGCCTCGCAGATGCAGGGGGTCATATCCTTGGGGGTGGGAGAACCCGATTTTGTTACTCCGTGGCATATACGCGAAGCCTGCTTCCATGCCCTGGAGAAGGGATATACCATGTACACCTCCAACCATGGACTTATTGAACTGAGAGAGGAAATCGCCCTTTACCAGAAGCGCAAGATAGGGGTATGCTATTCTCCCGAGGACGAGATTCTGATTACCATTGGGGTCAGTGAGGCTGTTGATCTGGTTATGCGGGCGTTAATCGAACCCGGTGATGAGGTCTTGGTTCCAGAACCGTCTTTTGTATGTTACGCCCCCGGAGCTATGCTGGCCTATGGCAAAGCGGTGCCGGTGCAGACCTTCAATCATGATCAGTACCGGCTTAAGCCTGAAGAGCTGGAAAAGTGCATTACGCCTCGCAGCAAGATTCTAATTCTGGCTTATCCCAGCAACCCTACCGGGGCCATTATGCATGAAGAAGACTTAACCGCCTTGTTGGATATTATCATCAAAAACGACCTTATAGTAATCACTGACGAAATCTACTCGGAATTGACTTATAACGGGAGCCATGTGTCTATAGCCTCTCTGCCGGGGATGCGTGACCGCACGGTTTTATTGAACGGCTTTTCCAAAGCTTTTGCCATGACCGGCTGGCGAGTCGGCTACGCCTGCGGTCACTCCGACATCATCGACGCCATGAAGAAAATACATCAGTACTCCATCATGTGCGCCTCGATAATGGGGCAAAAAGCAGCCTTGGAAGCCTTGCGCAATGGAGAGCATGAGATGAAAAAAATGGTGGACAGCTACAATTACCGGCGCCGTATCATGCTGGCCGGATTTGATGATATCGGGATGAGCTGTTTTGAACCGAAAGGGGCTTTCTATTGCTTCCCCTCAATTCGCTGCACCGGCATGAGCAGCGAGGAATTCTGTGAAAAGCTGCTGGAAGAAGAAAAGGTGGCGGTTGTGCCCGGCAATGCTTTTGGTTCCTGTGGAGAAGGCTTTGTCAGATGCTGTTACGCCGCCAGCGTAAGCAATATCGAAGAGGCTGTTTCAAGGATGGGCAGCTTTCTCAATCGACACAGAAAAGCCTAAATCGCGCTAACATATTCCTAAAATGAAGAAAGCAATCGAAACACCGAGAAACGTTCAGTAATATTACGATATTTTATTAAAGGAATTGTCTTATCCGGGTTGAACCCCTTTTGTTAGGGAATACAAAGGGGGTTTTTCTACTGTATACAGACATTTGCCTAAACGATATAGAAATTCTTAACAATTATAAAAAGTTGACTCCCGCTGCGCAGCGTGAATTGTTAGAGTATATGCGCTACCTGCTGTGCAAGCAGTATAAGCGTGACGTGATGGTGGCGGTTTTCCACAATAAACTGATTAACAATCTGCTGCACAGCCTCCTGCGCCTCATCGAACGTGATGAAATAGACCTCAGTCAGGTAACCCGCCGGGTGATGCAGATCAAGGAGCTGTACTACGGTTTGTTCGAGAAGGTGCACAACAACTATGCCGAATTGATAGAAGATCTGGACAGCAATGAAGCGGTTAAGGAATTCGGGCGCAACGGGTTTTCCAATTTAGAGCAGGCTATCAGGAGCAGCCAGATAAATCGCATCAAAATGGAGGTCATAGAATTTTACCAGGGTTTTGAAAGTCTGGCCCGGCACCGCGAAGCCCGCAAAATAGTTGCAGTCTAATCAGCCAAGTTACGGTATAATGAAGGGCAGAAAGATATCGGAGGCGTAGCAAATGAAACTGCGATTTCTAGGAGCTGCCCGTAGTGTAACCGGCTCATTTTTTGTCATCGAAACAGGAGAAACCAGATTCGCAGTAGACTGCGGAATGTTTCAAGGGCCGAGAACCCTGCAGGAACGAAATTATCAGGAATTCACCGTTAACCCCAAATCTATCGACTTCGTGATCGCCACTCATGCTCATATCGATCATATCGGACTTATCCCCAAACTGTATAAACAAGGCTTTGAAGGCTTGGTGTATTGCAGTCATGCCACAGAAGAGCTTGCCCAGATCCTGCTGCCGGATTCGGGCTACATTCAAGAGTCTGAAGTGGAGCGCAAGAACCGCAAGCTAAGCCGGGCTGGCAAACCCCCCATCGAGCCAATTTATACCGTTGATGAGGCGCTCAAATGCCTCAAGCATTTCCGCTCCATAAACCAGGATGAAATCATCGATGTTGCTCCCGGGGTGCAGGTGCGGCTGCGCGATGCCGGGCATATACTGGGTGCTTGCATCGTGGAATTATGGATAGAAGAAGACGGCAAGCGCCTTAAACTAGTGTTTAGCGGTGATTTAGGCAATTCCAAACAGCCTATCGTCAAAGATCCCAGCACCATTGAAAATGGTGATTATATCATTCTGGAATCCACTTATGGCAGTCGTTTTCATCCTCAATTGAGCAGCCGCAGTGAGGCCCTTTTGGAGGTCATCAATAAGGCCGTAGCCAAAGGCGGCAACCTGGTCATTCCCGCGTTCGCCGTGGAGAGAACCCAGGATCTGCTTTACGATTTATTTCTGTTGAATGTGCAAGGCAAATTGGATCCGGAGATTATCGTGTATATTGACAGCCCGTTGGCTATCGCAGCCACCGAGATATTTCAGAAGCACATCGAATTTTACGATGATGTAACCCGTCAATACGTTGAGGAAAACAGCAACCAGCATCCTTTGAAACTAATAAACCTCAAATATACAAAAACCCAGGAAGAATCGATGGGCATAAACGCCCGCCAGGGGAAAACCATCATTATATCAGCCAGTGGCATGTGCGAAGCGGGGCGCATCAAGCACCACCTGAAAAACAACCTGTGGCGCCCGGAAGCCACCGTCTTATTTGTGGGTTATCAGGCCGAAGGCACCCTGGGTAAACGGATCCTCAGCGGCGAGAAGATAGTAACCATTCACGGGGAAAAGGTTGCGGTCAAAGCCGACATCGAATTTATAGAGGCCTATTCGGCCCATGCCGATAAAAACGGCCTGACCAGCTGGGTGCAGAATTTCGTAACCCCACCCAAGGGAATTTTTCTGGTGCATGGAGAAGATGAATCCCTGAACTCTCTGGCCGAGTACTTCCGCACCGAAATGAACCTGCCGGTTTATATTCCACAGTGGCTGGATGAGTTTACCTTGGGCGCGACCGAGCACCTGGAAGCCAAGATGGAGTACCGCGAAGGTGCTGTTCCACAGGCTTTGCAAGCCGAGCAGGCCTATCTGGCTTTATCGCTAAAGCTGCATGACATGTTTAAGGAGAACTGGAAAGAGGGACGTTACGATAGAATCATGAAGTCTATTCAGGAAATTGAACAGCAGCTCAACCGGCAGGGTTTTTAATCAAATATAAGTATGGCAGGCTGCTGTTTTAGGCGGTTGATTTCCCGATAAAATGGCAATCAGTATCCGTCAAGGTTGGAAAGCTGCAAAATTTCTCTGCATTTAAATTTCATTCTGATTGAACGCCATTTATGGACGTCAATGCTTGTTAATCACAAAATTACTTGCCTTGTTAGAGCTTGGAATATAATGTTATAATGCCTTTACCTGCTGGTTGGAGGAATGTTCTATATGGCTGACAAATCTGCCTTTCTGGAGATGATGCGCTGGGGCAATGTTAATGTACCCGGCATTATTTTTGAGTATTCCAAGGAATTAGATCTCACTACCGACGACATAGGAATCCTGACCACCATCTTATATGCTTACCAACAGGGCAAACCACTTTACCATACCGGGGTGGAAATAGGCAAAATGCTGCAAGTATGCCCATGCCTGAGCAAACAGAAACTGACCCGCAAACTGTCCCGGTTAGAAAAGCTCGGTATCATTGCGCTTTCGGAGCCCGGCAAGGGAACGGTCGATAAGACCGTCTATATCGAGCCTTTAATGGACAAGCTGGAGAGCCTTATGATTCGCGACCACCCCCAATTATCGGTGCAAGGCGAGAAAGCCGTGCCGGCCGGGGTCAAAGTGGTTATAAAGGAGTATCAAGATCAAATCGAGCAGTTGCAACTGCAGTTGCAGGAACAACAGCTGCAGACCTCTCCAAATTCGGTCAATCAGGCTGATTTTAAAAAGGTGGCTGATTTCATTGCCGAGAAAACCGGCAGCCTGATCAGTCCCACCATGGTATCAGAACTGCGGCGCTGGCTGGGCGATATGGCTTTAAAGCCCGAACTGCTCTTATGCATGCTGGAGCTGTGTTTTGAACGCAACATTAAGAATCCTCGGGAAATCAGTCACATTGCCACTGACATAAAGAAATATGCCATCAGCAGTTTGGATGGCATGGAAATATACTTCAGCCGGTTTGTGGATCGCAACAATGGGCCCGCGCAGCGTAATCAGGCTTTTGATCCCGACCTCCTGGAATTTGGCACTTTTACCGGTATCGATATGGGAGCTGAGGCCAGGCGCCGCATTTATCAGAAATGGCGCTATGATTGGGGCTTTTCACATGCCATGATCATGAAAGCCGGTGAGATCATGTGCCAGCGCACCAAAAGCGGGGGCTTGGAATATGTAGATAGTGTTTTGTCAAACTGGATGAGCAAAGAAATACGCCAATTGGAGGAAGTGGACGCGGAGATGCGCAGTTTCAAGCTATCGAAGCAGAAAACACGGGCGGGCGGTGACGGCGCAACCCCCGGCAATAAAACCAAACCGGCTGTAGATTATGAAATTTATATACCACCCAATGCCGAGGAAATCAAAACTAAGGTATAATTAAAAACGGGGAGCATCCCCGTTTTATATTTAGGATGGTGACTTATGCCCGTTAGTATCCGCCAACAACTATCAGATGAAATGATGTTTGACCTGGAGAGCGAGAAAAGGGTTTTGTCTTCAATGCTTCACTCTGAAGAGGCCTGCATTGAGGCTCAAAACAGCCTCACCACGGCGGACTTTTATTCACCCAAACATGCCACTATTTTCGAGTTGACCGGTATCCTATTCGCCCGCGAAATAAGACCTACTTATGTGGAGGTTCTCAAAGAAGGACACTCCCTGGGTCTGTTGAAGAGCACCCGGGATATAGAAGAACTCAAGCATATTGTCGAACACTACATTGATGACGAAAATATAAAATACTGGATCAAAAGGGTGCGGGACAAAGCCAGGGTGCGCAAGTTTGTGGAGTTTTTAAAGAACAGCATGGAACTGCTGCAGAGTGAGAGCGATCAGGAAGTGGAGCAGCTGTTGATGGAGGCCGAAGAAAAGCTTACCAACCTGACCGCACTGGAAATCGATGATCGTGTTGACACCCCCGAGGATATGGCCAGCCTGGGCTATGATGAAGTGGAAAGGCGTTTCCTGCGTTACCGGGAGATACAGGAGGTTCACAAAGGGGTTATACCCCTGGATGGTTTGACCACTGGATTCGACAGTCTTAACCGTATCACCCTGGGGTATAAGCCGGGCGACCTGATCATCTTGGGGGCTCAGACCGGTCATGGTAAAACCGCGTTTGCATTGCATACCGCAAAAGCGGTGGCAGTTGATCAGGGCATGAGCATGCTCTATTTAAATACTGAAATGAGCCGCCAGCAGATCGCTCTGCGCTGGGGGTCGATTTTGTCCTCGATCGATCATGACCGCATCCGCATCGGAGATATCAATGAAAATGAATTGTCTATCATCTTAAACGGTTATTCGCGATTGCGCGGCAGCGGTTTTTATTCTTATCCCTGTCCCAATTTGACCCCGGAAAAAACCATATCCATTGCGCGCAAATTCAAAACGCAAAAGAAGATCGACCTGATGATTATCGATTATATCGGGCGTATGGAGAAGCATGACCCGCGCTTGCAGGAATGGCAGATGTTGGAACAGATTGTCAAAACCCAGAAAATGCTGGCCCAGAACCTGCAGGTTGCGGTGATGTGTCTGGTACAGCTGAATCCGGACGGCACTCTGCAAGGCGCCAAGCGGATGAAAAACGAAAGCGACCTAATGCTGAAGTTAAGTCCGATACCCCGGGAAGACCTGGCTGAGGATGAGGAACTGAAAAAGTACGTCAATCCCAATTACTACATATCCATTGAAAAAAACCGGGATGGCCGCAGCGGGGTGCGCATACCCATTCAATTCGACTTGCAGAAGCAAACCATGAAGGATGCCGAAAGGATGGCCAGGTGATGCCAACCAACGCTGAATGGAAATTGCTTTATGATGATACTGCTACAACAATTATGGATTTATTTATAACTGGCAGGATCGATAGCGGGGAATTACACTTCCTGCTCAACCTGTTGGAAACGGTGATAATCAAGCGGGAGCAGCGGGAATTGATTAACCTGTTAAAAAAATGGCAGCCCAGGGCAGACTGTAACGAAGTCGACGATATTATAAAAGCTACTCTATTAGCTGTAGATTTTAAAGACCAGAGCAATTTGGAGCACAATCTGCTTATTTTGCGGGATCTGATCAACCTGGGTGAATAGCCTTTTGCATGGGAGGTAACACAATATGGCAGGACATTGGTTTTGTGAGCAGAATACCCCGGGGTATTCGGTACAATGGAAGGTTCTCCAGCAACTCCATCAAGAGACCACACCATTCCAGGAATTGACGATTGCCGAATTGGCGGAATGGGGGCGCACCCTCATACTGGACGGAGCGGTGCAGTATACGGAGAAGGATGAATTCGTTTACCACGAAATGATAGCCCATGTACCGTTGATGAGCCACCCTCATCCTCAGCAGGTGCTGATTATAGGCGGAGGAGACGGGGGTACCCTGAGGGAGGTTTTGAAGCACCCGCAGGTGGCCCGAGTAGATATGGTGGAGATTGACCGCCGGGTTGTGGAAATATGCAAGGCATATCTGCCCGGGGTAGCCAGCGGTTTTGAGGATCCCCGGACCAGGCTCCATATTGATGACGGCATTAATTACGTTCGTGAAACCGGGCAGAAATACGATGTGATTCTGATCGATTCCTCCGATCCGGTGGGGCCGGCTATTCAGCTATACAGCCGCTCCTTTTATCTGGATATTTACAATGCCCTGGCTGACGACGGCATGCTGGCGGTACAATCCGAATCACCGCTGTACTACGGGCAGATATTTGACACCGTTGTCGCCAACCTGAAAGACATATTTCCCATAACCCGGGTTTATCTGGCCACTGTGCCCACTTATGTCAGCGGGCCCTGGTCTTTCACGGCCGCCAGCAAAACTTATGATCCCTTGCAAATAGCTGATGACACAGCCATTATCAATGGTTTAAAATATTACAATAAACATGTTCATCGAGCGGCATTCGCTTTGCCGCAGTTTATACTGGAGAGACTGGGGTAGTACGGTAGATAAACCGGTTCATAAACCTGGTCTTGGTGAGAAGGTCGGAAGGATTGTTGCAGGCTGTATAAAATCAATCAGGCTTAGATTATGGTGTTTCTTGACGGGCCAACCGAAAGAAACACCTGTGTTTTTAACTCGGAATACATCGCAGTAAATGCGCCGCATGAAACGGGCATAAAGCCCCGGAGAATCTTTCAATGTGCCAAGATCATGGGTTAGGCGAAATTAGTTATTGATAGAAGCAAGGTGTAATATAATAACAAATGGAGGTTTGGCGATGGACGACTTTATCGACCGCCAGGCCAGGCCGCAGATATTCAATCTCAAGCCATATGTGCCGGGCAAACCAATTGAAGAAGTAAAGCGGGAGCTGGGGCTTACCGATGTTATTAAAATGGCATCCAATGAGAACCCGCTGGGACCGGCGCCGTTGGCCAAACAGGCAATTATTGAACATCTGGGTGATATGCATATTTATCCGGACAGCAGCTACCGCGACCTTAAAGCCAAACTGGCCCTAAGGCTTCAGGTGGATACTGACTGCGTGGCAGTGGGCAACGGTTCTGATGAGATCCTCAAGATGCTGGCGGAAGCCTTTTTGAATCCGGGCGACGAGGTCATACTGCCGCATCCCACCTTTTCGGAATATGAATTCGTGAGCACGGTGATGGGGGCTAAATGCATCCAGGTTCCTTTGCTGAACAACACCCATGACTTAAAGGCCATGCTGGAATGCGTCAGCCCTAGAACCAAGATCATATTCATATGCAATCCCAACAATCCTACCGGCACCATGGTGACGGGGGAAGCGTTGAGCGGATTCATAAACCGGCTTTCCCGGGATGTGCTGCTGGTGATTGACGAGGCTTACAGCGAGTATGTGGAAAGCCCGGAGTATAGGAGCGCCCAGGCGTTATTGGAGAAAAGGCCGCAAACCATCGTTTTACGAACCTTTTCCAAGCTGTACGGTTTGGCCGCCCTGCGCCTGGGATATGGCATCAGCAGCCCCGCGATAATCTCAACCCTGGAAAGGGTCAGAGAGCCTTTCAATGTCAATAGCCTGGCGCAGTATGCCGGCATGGCAGCACTGGATGATGCCGAACATATTGCCGAAAGCCTCAGATTGAATCGCTGCGGCAAAGCCTATTTATACCAGGTCCTGGCTGGTTTGGGGCTGGAATACACTCCTACCGAGGCCAATTTTATATTTATTGACACCGGACGGGATGCCGGGATGGTTTTTCGGGGAATGCTCAAAAAAGGGGTCATTATACGCAGCTGCGAAAGCTTTGGATGCCCTACCTCGATTCGGGTAACCGTAGGGACCCCGGAGCAAAACCAGCGCTTTATCAAAGCTTTGCAATCGGTTTTACAGGAAATTGAGGGATGACAAAGACTTATGGTATTTTTCAGCAAGCATTATACTGAAGCTGGAGTTGCAGTGCAGCTGCAGGCGGTTATTGACGATGCCTTAAAAGACATCACCGGTCCGCCGGTTATCCTGTGCATCGGGTCAGATCGTCATGTTCTGGATTGTTTTGGGCCGTTGACCGGTTCCATGCTGAATCAGGCCGGTATTTCGGTTCCGGTGTATGGGGATCTGGATCACCCCCTGCACGCCTCCAATATACCCCGGGAACTCCGGCTGATACAGGAGGCTCATCATGACCGCTTTGAAATTGCCATCGACGCCTCAGTAGGGACTGAGGTCGAAATCGGCACGATAAAAGTCCGGCGGGGTCCGGTATTGCCGGCTAAAGCGGTCGGCAAGCGCCTGCCAGCCGTTGGAGAGCTGGCCATCACCGGGGTAGTTGGGGTCAGACAGAATCAGCGCACTGCCCGCCCCATCACATATGGTTCACTGGCCCATGTATACCATATGGCCTACCTGGTCAGCCAGGCTTTGATCCATTGGGATGCCACCAGATGCGGGAACAAGTGGAGTTAATTGTTATTTACATAAAAAGTTAACCTGTGTTATCATTCATTTGAATCAATACCCGGCCAAGCTGCGGTATTGCGGGTTATGTCTCTCCATCCGCCCGGGTGGGAGGCTTTTTTGTATATTGCCAAAGGGTTAAGGAGGATTAGTATGAAAAGACTTATGATAGGCAATGAAGCCATTGCCAGGGGGGCGTTTGAGGCTGGAGCCACGGTGGCTACGGCATATCCCGGCACACCCAGTACAGAAATTGTGGCAAGCTTTGCAGAGTTCCCCGGGGTATACGCAGAATGGGCTCCCAATGAAAAAGTCGCCATGGAGGTAGGCGCCGGAGCTTCCATCGGGGGGGCCAGAACCCTGGTAGCCATGAAACATGTGGGCGTGAATGTGGCTGCCGATCCTTTATATACCTTTTCATATACCGGTGTTAACGGCGGCCTGGTTTTAATATCGGCTGACGATCCCGGCATGCATTCTTCTCAGAATGAGCAGGACAACCGCGGCTACGGGATATTTGCCAAATTGCCGGTGATTGAGCCTTCCGACAGTCAAGAAGCCCTGGATTACTGCAGGCTGGCCTTTGATGTGAGTGAACAGTTTGACACCCCGGTGATGTTCAGAATCACCACCAGGCTGGCCCATTCACAGACCCTGGTGGAAACCGGCCAGCTAGAGCGGCGCGAGCTGCCTCTTTACAAAAAGAATGCTCCCAAATACGTAATGCTGCCCGGCTTTGCCAAAAGCCGTCATATAGAAGTCGAAAAGAGTATTTTGCAGTTAAAAGAGTATGCCGAACAAACCCCCTTGAACCGCATCGAATGGGGTGACAGAGAACTGGGCATCATCACCAGCGGGATCTGCTACCAATACGTTAAAGAGGTTATACCCGATGTCTCCATCCTTAAACTGGGTTTGGTAAATCCGCTGCCGGAACAGCTGATTCGATCCTTTGCCGCCGGAGTGAAACGGCTGGTGGTGGTTGAAGAGTTGGAACCGGTTATAGAGAATTTTGTTAAAACCCTGGGAATCAGGGTAGAAGGCAAAGAACTATTCACACTTCTGGGCGAATACAGCCCGGAATTGATTGAAGAGAAGCTGCTGGGCGTTGACAACAGCGACCCATTCGGGCTCAGCACCCAGGTGCCCGGCCGCCCGCCGGTCATGTGCGCGGGCTGCCCGCATCGCGGCGTGTTTTATACTTTGAAGAAGATGAAACTGGCGGTGATGGGAGACATCGGCTGCTATACCCTGGGGGCCATCGCACCACTGGAAGGCCTGGACTCCTGCATTTGCATGGGGGCCAGCATAGGAACCGCCCTGGGCATGGAAAAGGCCCGCGGGGCTGACTTTGCCGATAAAGTCGTGGCGGTAATCGGCGACTCCACCTTTGTTCATTCCGGCATCACCGCTCTGATAGATGTGGTGTATAATCAGGGGACTTCGACGGTATTGATTTTGGACAATGACACAACTGCCATGACCGGGCATCAGGATCATCCCGCCACCGGGCTTACCATTCGCCGGGAGCCTACCGCGCGCCTGGATCTGGAAGCCCTGGTTAAGGCCATCGGCATCCAACATGTAAAGGTGGTCGATCCCCTTAACCTGGAGCAGTTGCAGGGAACGCTGCAAACTGAGCTGGAGCGGCGCGAGCCTTCAGTGATAATCTGCAAGCGCCCCTGTGTGCTGATACCCCATGAGCCTTCCACGCAGAAGTACTATATAGATCAGGAGATCTGTAATGGCTGTTCGGTATGCATCAGGCTGGGCTGTACCGGTTTGGTCTATCTCGATTCTCCGGTGAAGGCGGAACGCAAAGCCGTCATAAACGATAATTCTTGTGCGAATTGCGGCCTCTGCGCACAAGTATGCAAGTTCGACGCCATAAAGGCAGTGGAGGGATAAGCATGGATAAGCAAAAGGTGACCAATGTTCTGATAGTAGGAGTGGGCGGCCAGGGGACCCTCCTGACCAGCCGGATTCTGGCCGATGTAGCCGTGCAGATGGGCTTTGATGTTAAAGTATCGGAGATACACGGCATGGCTCAGCGCGGCGGCAGCGTGGTATCTGAAGTGCGCTACGGGGAGAAGGTTTATTCACCCATTATCAAAAAAGGCGATGCGGATATACTTCTGGCCTTCGAGAAAATCGAAGCCGCCCGTTGGCTCGATTACTTGAAGCCTGATGGCCGGGTGATTATTAACAACGAGAGGATCGATCCCTTGCCGGTGATGAGCGGCAAGGTAAAATATCCGGACGATATCGTAGAGCGCATCAAAGCTCTGGCCCCCAATACCCTGGTTGTGGACGCCACCAAGACCGCTATAGCATGCGGCAACGTAAAAGCCGCCAATGTGGTATTATTAGGCGTCCTGACGGCTGCCATTCATCTGCCGGTGAACGAGGTGGAACAAGCCATTAAGCACACCGTGCCTGCCAAAGCCCTGGAAGTAAACCTCAAGGCTTTCCAAGCCGGTTTGGAATTATATTCTTCCGTAGTATAGAGTCAGATTGTCTATTTAAATAATACAAGCCATTGTAACCCTACCTCTTTCGGTAGGGTTATTGGTGTTACCAATGATCAAAGCGAGAAAAACCAGCGGTAGAAAAAATTTGACATTACAAAGGTTATCAACAGAGTCAGCCAGGTCCAGTACCAGGCCCATTTAATATACTTAATCAATTGAGTGTGTTTTTCTAAAATATACTCAATCAAAGTAATAGCCGACGTGAAGGCAAAATAATGCAGTATTTGCCGGCTGACACTTTCCCCAAAAGGGTAGTAAAGGTTAAAGAAAATACATATCACCGGATAGGCAAAGAACTCGAAAGTGAAGCTGGACCGGGTTGCTTTGGGAAATATGCGCAAAGGGTATTCTATAAATCCCATCTGCACCACTAATAGTCCAGAAAGCCAGGTTAAACTCTGTTTGAAAAAGAATATTACCAGGGCTTCGCGAATTCGCTCAACCGGCACCACCCAAAAGAGAAGCGTAAGCAATATTATCCAGGAAGAGAATTCAATGATCTTTTCTTTGGACATGGCTCCTTATCCTTAATAGAGACGTTACATGAATCTCAAAGCAGTTTTTCTTATACACTGTTAGATGAATAAAAAATCTGATGAACTTATTCTGCCCAAATCCCACTGGAAATGCTTTTTGTCGAAAAAAATTTCCCGGATCAGGAGGCCGGGGCCGTTTCTTTATTATCTCTTGCAGGTGCGGTATGATATCTATAATATTTTTTGCCAATAATCCGGAAGTAATTGTCATTATGCCAATCCTGATGATGAAGGGGAGAGGAAAACATGTGTCTTATTCTGCTGGCCTGGGATGATCATCCCCGATATAAACTGGTCGTCGCCGCCAACCGCGACGAGTTTTACCAGCGCCCCACTTCAAGAGCGGAGATTTGGGAAGACTATCCCCATATTCTGGCGGGAAGGGACCTGCAAGCGGGCGGTACCTGGATGGGCATCACTAAAAACGGGCGTTTTGCAGCCTTGACCAATTACCGCGATCCTTTTAACCACAAGAATAACGCTCCTTCCCGAGGGCTGCTGGTTCAGAATTATTTACAGAGCAGCCAGGACCCACAGAGCTACATAGACTCACTTGAGGATGGGGGAAGGGCATATAACAGCTTTAACCTGCTCTTGGGAGATTATGAAACCTTATTTTACTTTTCCAACCGTGAAAGAGTCCTTCGCCCAATACAGCCGGGAATCCATGGTCTGAGCAACAGCCTGCTGGATGTTCCCTGGCCCAAAGTCAGCAAAGGAACCGACGCTTTAAGCGAAGTTCTGCATCAACCGCATTTCGATGCGGAAGATTTATTCGTCATTCTGCGAGACCGGGAATATCCCACGGATGAGAACTTGCCGGATACCGGAATAGGATTGAAAAAGGAAAGGATGCTGGGCCCGGTGTTTGTGGCCAGCAGGGAATATGATTACGGCACCAGGGTGTCTACAATATTGCTGGTGGATCGTCACAATAAGACGCAGTTCTGGGAGCGCAGTTATGAGCCTCTGGAGATGGATAAATGGAGTCAGGTATATTATGAATTCCAGGTCCCCAAACCCAAGGGCAGGCTGAAAGATCTGCCCAATATAGGGAAGGATTTGGAAAGACGCCTGGCTTCCATAGGGGTGGATGACATAGATGTCTTGATGGAATTGGGGAGCAAAGAGGCTTTTCTCAGACTCCGCCAGCTAGAAGGTGATACCTGCTATAATACCCTTTGCAGCCTTGAAGGAGCCATTCAGGGAATTCGCTGGCATAACCTCAGCAGTGCATCAAAACAAGAACTGAAAGAATTCTTCAAACAGCGCAAAATATAAGATTTATCCTCAGCCAAAGTGCCTCGGGTCAAGCCCGGGGCTTTTTTTATGGGGTAAATATTTTAACACCGTGATGCACACCCTTTGAATGTACGAATAGCTTAGAGGCCTAATGGCCTGCAGCGAGGATGATGGGCAGACTGCCATGAAAAATCTAAGTTTAGCAGCAAGGAGGTATTACTATTGTCAGACCTGGACATGATGGCCCTGCCGGAACATATTGAGGCTGTCGGCGGCTATGTGATCGCCACCTACTACTTGCAGACCGGCAGAGAAGTGGACATCGTTAAAAAAGTCACTTCCATTGCAATAGAACAGACCACAGGCACCTGGGTGCCTGTTCCTGAAGAGACCGCGGAAGTACGGGAAAAATATGTGGCCAAGGTGGTTGGAATCTACGAGGTGCCGGGCAATGAATATGAGGTCCCCACGCTGCAGGAGGTGCGCCAGTGGGTATTTCAACTGGCTTTCCCTGCCGTAAACTTTGGACCACAGATCCCAATGCTGCTGTCAACCATCATCGGGAACATCTCCATGATCGGTCCCTTAAAACTGCTGGACATCAAATTCCCGCCGGATT
>NZ_DCEA01000068.1:32047-43046 GCF_002316705.1 Syntrophomonas sp. UBA1041 | reverse complement strand
CATCAAATTCCCGCCGGATTTCCTGGCCCAGTTTAAAGGGCCAAAGTTCGGTGTTTCAGGGGTGCGCGATCTGCTGGGGGTATATGATCGGCCGCTGTTAAACAATATGATCAAACCCTGTACAGGATACACCCCTGAAGTGGGGTGTCGCCTGTTTTCACGCGCCGTGGAGGGCGGGGTGGACATTATCAAGGATGACGAATTGATCGCCGACCCTCCCTTCAACCCGCGTCAGCAGAGGATCAAATTATACATGGAGGCAATCCGCCAGCACTATGAAGAGACCGGACACCGGGTTCTATACACTCCCAATATCACCGATGGGGCCCTCAAGGTTTTGGACAACGCCAAGCAGGCCATCGATGCGGGAGCCAACGCCATCATGATCAACTACCTGACGGTGGGAATCTCCGCCTTGCAGGCTTTGGCGGAAAATCCCGAGATCAATGTTCCCATTATGGCCCATCTGGATTTTGCCGGCACTATGTACGAATCCCCGGTGTCAGGCATGAGCTCCTATCTGATACTGGGTAAACTGGCCCGCCTGGCCGGAGCAGATATGGTGGTTTATCCCAGTCCCTTCGGCAAGTTTCCCCTGTTGCGCGAACGTTACCTGCAGATCGGCCATCACCTGGAGAATCCCTGGTGCCATATCAAACCTGTTCTGCCTATGCCCGGCGGAGGGGTGATGCCCAATTGTGTACATGCTATTTACAGGGATCTGGGGCCGGACAGCATTATGGGCTGCGGCGGTGCTATTCACGGCCACCCTATGGGCCCGGTAGCGGGAGCCCGGGCGATGCGGCAGGTGATTGATGCGGCAGTAGCAGGAATCCCTCTGTTTGAGGCAGCCAGGCAGCATCCTGAATTGCAGGCGGCGGTCGACGCCTGGGGTCTCATGGAAGAGGAAGAGGTCGGCATTTTTGATATTAAAGGTTAATGAAGGAGGTATTTTTAAATGGCAAAACAATACACCAGGGAACAAGTTAAAGCCCGGCTAAAAGAGGTCACTGATGCAGGCCGTCCTATCATAATTGCCGGCGCCGGCACCGGCATATCAGGAAAATTCGCCGAGCAGGGCGGAGTGGATCTGATCGGGGTTTACAACTCCGGATTATTCCGCATGGATGGCAAAGGTTCTCTGGCCGGGCTGTTGCCTTATGGCGACGCCAACCAGATCGTGATAGATCTAGCCCACCGGGTGTTTCCGGTGATAAAGGAAACCCCCATGATCGCGGGTATTTGCGGAACCGACCCCACCAGGGAAATGCGCCCCTATCTGATGCACCTGCAGCACCTGGGCTTTTCAGCCATCATGAACTTCCCCACCGTAGGCTTAATTGACGGCCGCTTCCGTCAGGAGTTGGAAGACACCGGCATGGGTTACCCGGTGGAGATAGACACATTAAAAATAGGCAAAGAACTGGGCCTTTTCACCCTGGGATATGCTTTTAACGTTGAGGAAGCCCGCCTGGTAGGCCAGGCCGGGCTGGACGTATTGATCTGCCACATGGGGCTGACCGCCGGAGGTTCGATCGGCTCCAAGTATGCCGAGGATAAACTCACCCTGGAAAAATCGGCGAATCTGATAAATGAAATGACCAAAGCGGCCCGGGGCGGGTACCAAGACATCATGATCTTCTCGCATGGCGGACCGATCGCCTATCCTGAAGACACCCGGTACATTTACGAGCACACTGAGTCAATCGGCTTCCTGGGGGCCTCCAGCATAGAGCGCATTCCTATCGAGGTGCCGCTCAAAGAAGCCTGTCAGCAGTTCAAAAATATTTCCATCAAGAAGCATTAGACCGGCAGTGATTTTGGCCTGTCGCCCGTGAGAAGCAGCTGGCCGGGCATCACCAGTTTCAGCAGCCATTTCCGGGCATAACCGGAAATAGGGGGTAGGTGAGATTGAGGCAGATATGATAATCGCTGTGGATACCACCCTTTCAATAAGTGAATATACTCCGGCCAGAGATGACAGCATTTGCATAGTGATTGATGTCATCAGGGCCAGCAGCACCATAGTAACGCTCCTGGATAAAGGCTGTCAAAGGGTATATACTCTGGCCGGGGAGGAACAGACCAGGCAATTGGCTGCCCAGAGGGGTATGCTCACCAGCGGCGAATGGCAGGGGATAAAGCTAAGCGGGTTTGATATGGAAAATTCACCTGCGGAAGTATTGAGCTTTCCCGTACAAGGAAGGGAAGTAGCCTTGTGTACCAGCAATGGCACCCGGGTAATCAACACCGCCAGGGGGTGTTTGGAGCTATTTATTGGATGCCTCCTGAATGCGCAGGCCTGCGTGGGTGCTGCCCTGATCACAGCCCGGGCGGCTCAAAGCGAAATCACGCTGGTATGTGCCGGACAGTATGGGAGGTTTGTACTCGATGACGCTTACTGTGCCGGATATCTCTTGCGGGAGATGGAAGTATTGGCCCGGGAATCAGGCGTGACTCTCAGGCTTTCTGATGCCTCCAAGGCCGCCGGAGCTTTAACCATCGCGTATCCTGACGCCCGGGCGGCTTTCCGGGAATCAGCCAGTGGAAAAAGGCTTCTTGAAATCGGCGGAAAAGATGATTTTGACTTTTGCCTGCAGACCGATACTTCTCCGGTGGTTCCTCATATGAAATTGGAACAGGATTTAATCTGGTTTAGCAACTGGGGAAGTTAACCTTTAACAAAAGGAGAGAAAATATTTGGCGAACAAAGAGATTATTGTAGCGGGGATCCTTGACACCAAAGGGGAGGAAATCAAGTTTTTGGCAGAGCGGGTCAGAGCCGCGGGAGGTAATCCCACCATTCTGGAGCTGAGCGTAGGCCATGAAGTGGGATGGGCCGACATAAGTCTGAGTGATGTGGTAAAAAGGGTCGGCAAGACAAAAGAAGATATCTTTGCTTTAGACCGTAACGCGGCCTCCGATTTGATCGCCGGCGGCGCCATCAAACTAGTCGATGAACTGCGAGAAGCCGGCAAGCTCGACGGCATCATCGCTTATGGGGGTTCAATGGGGGCCAGTATAGCCACCAGGACAATGCAATCGCTTCCCATAGGCGTTCCCAAGATCATGCTCACCACCATGGCTTCGGGGGATGTGTCGCCATATGTCGGCACCCGCGATATCTGCATGATGTACCCTATAGCTGAAGCAGGGCTAAACAAGGTTACCCGTCAGGTTATCAATAATGCTGCCGGGGCCATTGTGGGCATGGCGTCGGCTCCTGTTATGAAAGGCATTGAAGAAAAACCGTTGATCGGCTGTATGATGTTCGGTGTCACTACCCCTTGTGTGCTGCGGGCCTCGTCTATTATGGAAAAGGCCGGCTATGATGTTATCATCAATCACGCGGTAGGCAGCGGAGGCCGTTCCATGGAAGAGCTGATCAGGGACGGTTATATAACCGGGGTCCTGGATATCACCACCCATGAAATCGGCGATGAGATGTTGGGAGGAGTGCTGGGGGCCGGTCCCGACCGCATGACTGCTGCCGGGGATCTGGGCATCCCTCAGGTAGTGGCTCCGGGGGGACTGGATTTAATTAATTTCGGGCCCAAGCATACCGTGCCGGAGAGGCTGCTAAAGGAGACCGACCAGCCGGGGCGGGGATTGTATGAACACAATCCTACCGTAACCTGTATCGGGGTATCAATGGACGAGATTTATCGCATAGGCGAACACATGGCTCAAAAACTGAATGCCGCCAAAGGCCCCAGCGTACTGTGTGTGCCCATGCAAGGCTGGGGAGCTTGTGATCTGGCCACACCTGACATCGAACTGGGCTGGTCTGGGCCCGGATCCGGTCCTACCTGGGCCGCTGACATGGAAAACCCGCGCTGGTCGCGGCGCTCGGTTGAATATGTGAAAGCCCTCAAGGCAAAAATCGATCCCAATAAAGAAAATCTCGAAGTTATTCTGGTGGATAAACACATGAATGATCCGGATTTCTCCGACTTAATGGCAGGGCTGCTGTTGGAAATGCTGCAAGGCAGCTGGAGCAAGGGCAACAAATCCGCTTTGCCATATGTGATCCCGTTCTAAGTATATTTCACGAGGAGGCTTGCTATGGCTGTACAATATCTGCGCAATGAGGTGGTGGAGCGGTTGCAGGCCCAATCCCAGGCGGGGCAGCCTCTCTTGATGTTCGGAGCTGGTACGGGGTTGACTGCTAAATGTGCCGACCTGGGCGGAGCTGACCTGGTTGCGGTTTACTCCACAGCCAAATACCGTATGATGGGGCTTCCTACCCTTTTGGCCTGGATGCCCTATGACGATTGTAATGACTGTGTTAAGAAAATGGCGCAGGAAATAATACCGGTAGTAAAAAAAGCCCCCTGTATTGCGGGTATAGGTGCGCACAACCCGGCGCTAAACCTGGAGCAAATCATAGATGAAATGATGCTGTTGGGTTTTTCCGGCATTACCAATGAACCGTTTGCAGGGCTTTATGGAGAGCAGTTTGCCAGGCAATTGGAAGATGCGGGGATCGGCTTTTCCCGCGAAGAAGAGCTGATCAAAACCGCGCGCAGAATGGATGTGTTCACTGTGGCCTGGGCTTTTAATGAAGCGGAAGCCCGGATCATGGCTGAGGCAGGTGCAGACGTAATCGGAGCCATCGTAGGTGTAACCGGCGGGGGGCTGACCGGAGCCAAGGGGGTAATGAATATTGAGACCGCCACCGCGGAAGTGCAAAAAATGTGCCGGGCGGCCCGTTCTATAAACCCCAGGGTTTTCGTATTGACTCACGGCGGGCCATTTGCAGATGTAGATACCGCACAGTACTCTATCGCCAGTACTGACGCCGATGGTTATGCTTCCGGCTCCAGCGGGGAACGGATGCCCACTGAAAACGCAGTGATAGAAATCACCAGGAAATACAAAAACATGTCAATCAAAAGGGCATAAGTTTAGGGAAAGGGGGAAGCGGTGCTGAGCAACCGTCCCCCTGGTCCTGCAATGCTATGGTTCAGTTGCCGGTGGGCATATTGGGCATAGTGGTAATGGTTGTCCCTGCGGGAATTTCAAAAAGGCTCTCTGCTTGAGGGCCAATCTGATAATTCTTATACTCGATCACAACCGGACCCTCGGTGGTGGTTTGCTCTATTCTTACCGGCATACCGATATCCTTGCGCAGCCACATCTTAGCGGTGTCGCTACCCTCCGTGGAAGTAACCACCAGACAATCATAACCATCTTTGTTTTCTTCACCGACCACTTTCAGATTAGAAGTATCGCCAGACTCGTTCACCCACTCATTGGGGAGCTCGGCGGAGTCCTGGAGAGTGGTCATTTTCATCGCGGTCTTTTGGTCAGGATTATATAAGTACATTTCCCCCTGGGCATTAGTGATAGTGATCATCTTCATGCCCATAGCCTCCATCTCCATTCTGAGTTTTTCACCGCTGATATACATCTTGCCCTGAGTGTTCAAGGAACTTCCCTGACCGCTCATAGTCATCACCATTTCAAATGACATTTGTTTGGCCTGAAGAGCCGTTTCCATGATGTCTTTCAAGCGGTTGTCGCCGGTCTGCTGGGCCGGGGGTGTCGTTGAGGCGGTCGGTGTTCCGGGATCCTCTTTCTTACTGGAGCAGCCTGCCAAGCTGCCGAGCATCAGGGTCAAAACCAATAAAGCTACAATCCATCTTTTCAATCTACTTGCCCCTTTCTTTTCATAAATTTTCCTCATCTGTATGCAGGGTAACAATTATCAGGTATGCTGTCAAACCCAATTTGAACGCGAAAATAGCCCTGTCCATAATTGAATCTGCACCGGCACCTGGGGGCCGGAGCTATTCTTGAAGAACCCGGCTTTCGATCTGCTGTTTCACTGTTTTTAAAGCATTAACAGCCAGATATGGCTATCTTCAGGACCGGGTACTGATATGAAGAGGTTAATGCTGAATTAATGGGAAGTATAGCGTAAAGACATGAATGAACCGGAGACAGCAAGTCTTTTTATAAGAAAATGTCTTGGTGTCCCCGGTTAAATATTAGAGGATATCCTTAGCGCGGGCGCAGGTTTTCATGTGCCCTTTTTCAATGCCATCACAAAAGGGCATGGCTTGGGATTGGCCGCACCGGCATAAGGCCACCGGTTCCTGGCGGGGTATGGTGTTGCCATGGTCATCGATTAAATCGGCATGGCCGGCAATAATAATCGGACCCTGGGCGAGTATTTGTATACGAGTGTCTGCCATTATATGACCTCCTGCAATTTTGCTATTTGTATCATTTCCATAGCGGCCTTGCCGCATACATGGGACTGCGATCAAAGGCGGCGCTCTAAATATGGGCATTAAAGGCCTTATAAGGGCCAAAAAGGCCAAAAAATAGCCTCAAATCAATATCAGCTGATGAGAAGGCCGATACAACTGGCTTATCCATGTTGGAGCTATTTGTCCAACTAGCTGGAAATAAGTTATATTTAATATAATAATCATGTAAACTCTAACAAAATCGAACATAATCGGCCATTCTCAAGCTTAATTCCAGCAGACCCGGCTGGAAGCGGGGGATCCAAATATGGGGTGAATCCAGTTAACTGGTAGGGCCGCCCACAGCCCGAATCCGTCAGCTAACCTCGTAAGCGTTCAAAGGGGGAGAATGGGGAATTCTATTCCTTCTTAATAATCCTGCGTACTTATCACTTGAAGGACTTTCCCTTTTTCCTGATTTACTTCTTTAATCTATCAGGATCGAATGGTCATCACCCACTAATTGACAAGTCCGGTATGCCTTTGCATACGGGTTAATTTAGTGCACCCTTAAATTCGGACAGAATGAAGGGAGGGATAACAGTGGGTAAAATAGAGGTCCGCAATCTGACCAAAATCTATGGAAATAATGTTGAAAAAGCGCTGCAGATGCTGCGAAATGGCTGCGACAACCAGGAAATACGCGAAAATACCAAACAGGTAGTCGGGGTCAGAGAGGCCACTTTTTCTGTAGAGCAGGGAGAATGTTTCGTGATTATGGGGCTGTCCGGCAGTGGCAAGTCAACCTTGCTGCGCTGCATAAACCGCCTCATCAAGGCAACAGATGGCGAAATTGTGATAGATGGAGAAGACGTGAACAAAGTGTCTTCGCGCCGCTTGGAAGTGCTGCGCCAGGAAAAGATAGCCATGGTTTTTCAGCGTTTCGCTTTGCTGCCGCATCGAAATATTTTAGACAATATCGCTTACGGCCTGGAAGTGCAGGGCGAGCCGCGCCCCATACGTTATGAAAAAGCATTCCAGGCCTTAGAACTGGTCGGTCTGAAAGGCTGGGAAGATTCTTATCCGGGAAATCTCAGCGGAGGTATGCAGCAGCGGGTGGGCATCGCCCGAGCTTTGGCAACCGATCCCGATATACTGCTCATGGATGAACCTTTCAGTGCACTGGATCCTTTGATAAGGCAGGATATGCAAGATGAACTCTTAGCTATTCAGCAGAAGTTGCAAAAAACCATATTGTTTGTCACTCATGATCTGGACGAAGCGTTAAAAGTAGGCGATCGCATCGCCTTGATGAAGGACGCCCGGATCGTGCAAATAGGAAGTCCGGAAGAAATCCTGCTCTCACCAGCCAGTGATTATGTAGCTCGTTTTGTGGAAAACGTCAATCGTTCTCGGGCTTTGACGGCTTCAGCTGTGATGGTCAAGCCCCGTGCCGTGGCTCATCCCAAAGACGGCCCTCTAACTGCCTTAACCTTTATGGAAAAACATGGCTTATCTACTATATTTGTTACGGACCGGGCCGGGCACCTGCAGGGGTATGTGCAGGCTGAGGATGCCTCGGCTCTGGTCGAAGCGGGTATCAGGGAATTAGACGGCATTATCAACCCCGAAGTGCCAACTGCCGCACCGGATACTATGCTGTCCGACCTTTTGGACACCCTGGCCTATACCAAGGTGCCGTTAGCGGTTGTTGATGACCAAGGCAGATTGAAAGGCGTATTGGTGCGAGGATCGGTGATCGCAGGCCTGGCCGGTGAAAGGAGGGGTAGTCATGAATAGCATTCCGAGATTGCCACTGGCCCGATGGACTGACGATCTAATCAATTATTTACAGGGGCATTGGGGCGCCTCCACCCAAGCTTTCTCCGATCAAATGGAAAGCTTGATCAAAGGGCTGCAGCAGCTTCTGATCAGTATTCCTCCGGAATTGTTCATCATCGTAATCGCACTCCTGGCCTGGTGGCTTGCGGGTAGAAAAATGGCTATTTTTTCTGTAATCGGTTTGTTTTTTATCTACAATGTAAAACTGTGGGAGGTTACCATGGAAACCTTATCCATGGTAATAGCAGCTGTCTTGTTGTGTGCTGTGGTGGGGATCCCACTAGGCATTCTTTCGGCAAAAAACCTTACTGCTCATCGAATCATTGCGCCGGTTTTGGATTTCATGCAGACATTACCGGCGTTTGTTTATTTATTGCCTGCTATTCCCTTTTTTGGGTTGGGCGTCGTTCCGGGGGTTCTAACTACTATCATCTTTGCCATGCCACCGGTAATTAGGCTAACCGATCTTGGACTGAGGCAGGTACCGGAAGAATTAATTGAACTCGGGAGATCTTTTGGTTCCACCTTTTTTCAGATGTTGTTCAAGATCGAGCTCCCCCTGGCCAGGGCAACTATCCTAGCCGGTATCAACCAGTGCATCATGCTGTCACTGTCTATGGTTGTTATCGCTGCGATGATAGGTGCCAAAGGACTGGGCGGTGTGGTATGGAGAGCCATACAGACGCTTAAATTCGGAATGGGGTTTGAAGCGGGAGTGGCTATCGTAGTGATTGCCATTATCCTGGATAGAATCACCCAGAATCTAGGAAAGAGCAAATAAAAAAGAGGAGGTATGGTTGTTTATGAAACGGAGAATGGCATTACTGTTGCTTGTGGCCATAATAGCGGTTTTCGCTGTGGGGGGGTGTTCGAACAATGCGGACAATCCCAATGCAGGGGATAAGAGTGTAAAAGAGCAGTTTAAAGGCAAAATTATCGGCATCGATCCCGGAGCCGGCCTTATGAAGGCTACGGATGCTGCTGTTGAACAGTATGGGCTGGATTATGAAGTTGTTGAAGGAAGTGACGCCACTATGGCGGCTGCCCTGAAACAAGCCATTGACAACCAGGAATGGGTGGTTGTAACCGGCTGGACTCCGCATTGGAAATTCGCCCGCTGGGATCTCAAGTTCCTCGAGGACCCTAAGGAGATATACGGTGAGGCAGAAACCATTAACACCATAGTGCGCCAAGGTTTGAAAGCAGATATGCCCGAGGTCTACGCAGTATGTGACAGGTTCAAATGGGACAGCCAAGAAATTGGGTCAGCCATGGCTATGGCTGAAGAAATTGGCGACGACAAGGAGGCTGCCCGCAAGTGGGTGCAAGAAAACCAGGAATTGGTGAACAGATGGCTTCCGGATGGATATGATGCTGCTCAAACCACTACCAGCTTTGACAAAGGCCAGGTCAAGCTGCTCTATGTGGAGTGGGCTTGTGCTAGGGCTGAAACCCATGTTATGGCTGATGTGCTGCAAAATATTATGGGGTATGAGGTGGAAATGATACCGGTTGGAGCGGGGGCTATGTATGAAGGTCTGGCCGCCGGCGAAGGCGATGCCATATTCACCGCCTGGCTGCCCATCACCCATGGCGATTATTTGGAGGCAGTCAAGGATAAGGTGGAAGATTTGGGACCGAGCTATGAAGACGCCCGCATCGGTTTGGTAGTACCGTCATATGTTACTATAAATTCAATTGAAGAATTAATGAAATAAAGACATATTCACCACCAGGCCCCCAGATCCATGGGGGTCTGTTTTTTTTAGCGGGTTTATGGCATCTCGATAGGAATATCATGCAGGAGTTTCGCGAAAGGCTGATCATTTCCTATGGAAATGCCAAGCATTACTTCACCAAGGACGGCATCATAGTATCCGGCAAGTGGTTCCGAATCGACAGCAAATGGATGCCTTGCTAAAAACGCCCAAATAGACGGCTTTGAGGTAGACGAAAACGGCGTAAGAAAAACAAAATAAGGCTCTCTGAACATCAAAACAGGTACTTTATGCGATAATAAATAGGAATTTAGTGAGCAGTTCCGGGTTGGAGATTATTTATATTTTATACACCTTAACAATTTTGGGATATTGTGAAGTCATGAGCGGGGTGAGCAAACCTTGGAACTTAATATGGATGCAATATTAAATGTTTCTATTCTGTTGGCGGTTCTTTTACTGTCATTATTTGCAGCATATGTTTACGTTAAAATACGGCAGAAACATAAAAATATATCTTTTGCTGATGAAAAAGCATTAACGCAGGAGGCAAGCGGAAATCAAGCATCCAATCGTTTAAGTTTACTTTTAAATTGGATGTTAAGGATAGCATTAGTTCCTCTATTCTTATTTGCACTAGTGTCGATTATTCCAACTGTGATGATGTCAGATAGCGGTGCAAATACATTTGTATATGCTATGATGCTTTTGAGTTTTGGAATATGTTGGGGATTGCCTATATCGGTAATTTTTATTATTTGGCTCTCGGAAAAATATAGGAAAAATGGGAAAGTGCTTTTATCAATAATAATCCAGGTAATCACATTATTTGTTGCATCTATCCCTTTTATTTTGCTTTTTGCTTAAAAAGCATATAATTTTATCTTTGACAGCAATTCTGCATAAAATGAGCATAATGCAAAATTCTGAATTTATCTGTGATTATGTCTCCTGAACAATATTTAAACGATGAAGCAGGTGAATGATTTGACACAGTGCTTAATCCACGGCATCAGTCATGATGGGCAAGGGGTAGGAAAACTGGAAGGGCTGGTGGTGTTCGTACCTGGAGCACTTCCTGGAGAACTGGTGGACATAGAGATCACCCAGCGCAAGAAGAGTTTTGCCCGGGGGCGGCTGCATGCCATCGTGGAAGCCTCCCCGCAACGGGTGGAGGCACCCTGTCCCTACTACTGGCAATGTGGCGGCTGTGCCTATCAGCATGCCAGCTACCGGCTGCAG
>NZ_DCEA01000068.1:0-31841 GCF_002316705.1 Syntrophomonas sp. UBA1041 | reverse complement strand
GCTGCAGAGGGTGGGGAAGATCGAAGCACCAGTCAAGCCCTGCCTGCCGTCTCCGCAGACCTGGCGCTACCGCAATAAAGTCACCTGGCACGGGGCGCCAGGCCGGGATGGTTGGCGTATGGGTTATTACCGCAACAATACCCATGATATTATCGGGATCCGCGATTGCCTGTTGATCAGTGAGGCCATGCAGGAGTTAAGCAATCGCTTTACCGAACAGTTGGAGAGACTCCCGCAGCCCTTGCCGCCTGTAGAACTGATCGTGAGGGAATCTTCGTATGACCAAGGAATGATGGCTATTCTGTCGGGGCTAAAAGAGGGCACAGCTCGTAAACTGGCCGATACCCAAAATGGCCAAAATCTGTCCATAATCCATAGTGAGCCGCAGGCTTTTACCGCAATATCAGGCCAACCTTATCTGCGGGAGCATCTGGATGATACCCGTTTCAATATATCGCCGCAGGCCTTCTTTCAGGTTAACCGGGGTCAGACTGAACAGTTGTTAGGGATTATAAAAGAATGGCTTGACCTGCAGGGCAACGAGATGATTCTGGACGCCTATTGCGGAGTGGGCTCACTGGCTTTGACCCTGGCCCCGCTGGTTCGCAAAGTGATGGGCATAGAGGTCTTCAAGCCGGCGGTCAAGGACGCCAAGGCCAATGCCCGCCTGAACGGCCTAGGGAATACCCGCTTCCTGGCCGGGTTGACCGAAGAGGTCCTGCCTACCTTGACCAACCGCTTTGACGCCGTTATCCTTGATCCTCCCCGCAGCGGTTGCAGCCCCGTTGTGGTTCAAGCAGTGGCCCGCCTCAAGATACCGCGCGTTGTCTACGTTTCTTGCGAACCATCGACACTGGCCCGGGATCTAGCCCAATTCTCCCAGGCCGGTTACCAAATTAAAGAGATCCAGCCTCTGGATATGTTCCCCTGGACGGGGCACGTGGAGTGCTGTGTACTGCTATATCACAAGGATTATATCGGGGAAAAGGGTAAGAAGGTTACGGTTGAGGTTGGGATGAATAAGTAAAGCCGAATCATTCGTTTATATTTAAAGGCATCTGCTGACTATTTTAATGCAGGTGCTTTTTAATATGGGTTGACAGGTGGATACCAAAATAGCTACATATATTTTCTTGTTGTAAGCAAGAGGATTCCAATTCAAAAATGCAGAATATTATCTGTTATAGGGTATCTAAATAATAGGAGTCATTTTTATGGTTACAAAAGAAAGCTATGAAAATATAGAATTTAAAGATGAATCACAAATTTCCAAAGCACGTTGGAAAGACATATTGCAAAATAAGGAAATAACTAGTGAGCTTGATTTAAAAACTGTTCTTACCGTTTTTAAAAGTCCACAATGTATGTCAACTGCAACTGAAATAGCAACAATTCTTGGGGAAAGAGACTATCGTGTTATTTCATCCGGGAATACTAGCTTTTCTAGAAGAATATGTGCTTATTTGGATATAAAACCACCACGAAATAATAAAGGTGGTAACAGGTGGTGGACTATTCCATATTTGGGCGCATCTAAAGGCGATGGAAAGTGGTTTTATATATTGCGCCCAGAACTTAAAGAAGCAATTGAAGAGTTGATTTCTGAAGGCAAGTTAAATCTTAATAATATAGTTGAAAGCATTCCTGAAATTAGAATAATCCCTATGAGCAAATCATTAGAATTTAATAATCAATCTATCGAAATTGTGCAGCAAGAGTTTTTTATGAGAGATTTGAAAAATAGATATGATTGCTTATTTTATCTGAGAACTGGCGGAATCTACTGTGCTAAAAATACACTACTTCTTTTTCAGTATGATAATAGGGTGATTGCTTGTGCCAAGCTCATAAAGGTAATAAAATACAAAAAACCATATGATGGAATTTATGATGAGTCTTTATCTCTAGATAGAAATAGCATTCAGGTTTTTGATCCGATAATGCCATGTGAATTAAAAATAATTGATCATGAATTTAAAAAATTTAGCCAAGCAAGACAATTAATAAATATTAACTGCTTGGCCATTTTATTGAATTTAATAAAAGAGAAAAAGGATTACCAAATAGCGGAAGAAATACCAGAGAAAAATGTAAATAAGTTATTTGAAGGAGCAAAGAGGCAAATTACTGTTAATGCTTATGAAAGAAATTCTAAAGCGAGAGCCAAATGTATTGAATACTATAAAAAGTTGAATAGCGGCAAAACAGTGTGTAAAATATGTGATTTTGATTTTGGAGAGGTTTATGGTGAAGAGATGGAAGGAAAGATTCATGTTCACCATTTAAAACCCTTGAATGAGATAGGCCAGGGGTATGAGGTAGATGCAATTAACGATTTAATTCCTGTTTGTCCAAATTGCCATTTGGTAGTTCATTCAAAAGAACCGGCTTATACGCCGGAGGAAATTAAAAAAATGCTTAAAAACAAGAATTAACACTTATTGCATAATAATCAAGCATCTGCTGAGAGGCAGGTGCTTTTTAGTATGGGCAAATATATGGAAAAGCAAATAAAATCATATATATGGTATAAATTGTATACTGACTGGCTTCTATAGAGGTATAATATAGGGGATAATTTGAAGTAATAATTTGAAATGTGTTTAAATAACAACAAATTAATATAAATGGAGTGCATTTATGGCTGAAATCGATGTTCGTATTGAGAACTGGAAAAAACGTCTGCTTGACCTAGGCAAAAGAAATAGATTAATAAATTACAAGGAAACCAAACGATCAAACATTAAGATTATATCTCCTGATTTAGCTGATCTCTATGAAACACTTGTTACTAAGGAAATTGCTTTGAGTTTTCCGCAACCACTTGATGAATATTATGATGAGTATGATGAAGAGTCATATGGTGCTGTTTCTTATGGTGATATAGAGACAGATCGGAATATCAAAGAACAGCAGAAAACGCTTAGTAACCTAAGAGCTAAAGCGAAAACTGCCATAGAGGAACAAGGTATTAATATTCTGTATCTGTGCTTCGGCTTTTTGAAATGGAAAGAAAGCCAGGATTCAGATCAAATAATGATATCCCCTATTATACTTGTACCGGTTACCCTTATGTTGGAGTCTATAAGCTCTCCATTTGAACTTAATCTTCATGATGATGAAATTGTGGTTAATCCAACTTTGATTTATAAAATGGAAAATGATTTTGGGATCATTCTGCCTGAATTTGATAGTCATGAAGACGATATTATGGTATACCTTCAAAACATTAATGACATTAGTTTTAAAAACCATTGGGAAGTAGTATTTGAAACTGGTCTGAGTCTCTTATCCTTTTTAAAGATAAATATGTATAAAGACCTGGATAAGAATAAGGAAAAAATACAAGCTCATTCTATCCTTAAGGCATTATCAGGTGAGACAAGCCAATTGGCAACTTTACCAGATGAATACAATAATTATGACCATGACAACAATATAAGGCCAATTGATACTTATCAAATAGTAGATGCTGATTCTAGTCAACAGGATGCCATTCTATACTCCAAGAAGGGTATTAGTTTTGTCCTCCAAGGGCCTCCTGGCACAGGAAAAAGCCAAACAATTACAAACATTATTGCCGAAAGTCTTGCTGATGGGAAAAAAGTGCTATTTGTTTCAGAAAAAATGGCTGCACTTGAGGTTGTTTATAAGCGATTAGCTCAAGCGGGTCTTGCGGATTTTTGTTTAACGTTGCATAGTCATAAAGCCAATAAAAAGGAAGTCTTAAATGAGCTTGGCAAAACCCTATCTATGAACAAGGTAAAGTTACAGGATGAAGCATTTTATCAGCTTGAGTCCCTCGAAATTAATAGAGACAGATTAAATAAATATAATACGGAGTTACATACAATTTGTCAGCCACTAAATAAATCTATTTATGATATTAATGGTAAATTGGCAAAACTTCATGGAACTCCTGATGTTGTGTTTTCACTAGAAGATGCTGAAGGCATTTCTTCTGAAAAGCTTAATAAATATACATACTTGCTTGCCGAGTATTCAAAAACTCTCGGGAAAATGACTGAGGATTATTCAGTGAATCCTTGGAGAGGATGCAAAGTACCTAATGTATCCCATGAACTACGCCATGATATTGAGACTTATCTAAAAAGGTTAGCGCCAAAAATACAAGTGCTCGCTGAAACTTATGATGCTATCAACAATGGTTTAGATTTAAATAGAACCACCTCAATGAATGCAGCAATTGAATTAATTGACATACTGGAACTATCCTCAAAATCACCTAAGGTACCGACAGTGTGGATTTTTGAAGAAGATATTTCACCACTTATAGAGCGAGCAGGAAATTATCGAGATCTTCAAGCTGAATATAAAATAATCCAGGACGAGCTTTCTGCGAAATATACTGAAAACTTCTTTGAATTGTCTGCTGGTTATATACAGCAAGACCTTATGGTTTCTATTAATAAGCTCAAGCAATATTTAAATGTAAACACATTCAAGAATGATTCAGAAATAGTATTGTCCGCAAGAGACACAATTGATATATTAGAAAACTTACAGAAAATACTTGATACATCAATTTCAGCAATAATGGGTATTTCTCAAAAGCTGGCTATAAATCAAACGGGAACTTATGCAGAGAGTATTTCGCTCAATAAGATGTTGGCTAGCTTACTTTTAAATCCAAAATCGACAGAAGAATGGTTTGATCCAGATAAATATAAAATTCTGAAAAGGCTTTTTAATGAAGCTAAAGATAACCATTTGCAATTAGATGCTGATATGAAGTCAGTGGCCAGCAGATATGATGTGGAAATATTATCGATTGACCACTCTGCGATGTTAAAGAGATTTAAAATTGAATACACTTCGATATTAAAGATATTTAAGAAAAACTATAGGGATGATAAGAAACTAATTCGCTCTCTCGCTAAAGATTTGCTTAACAAAATAGATGATAATACAATAATTGCGATATTAAACGAACTTAAAGAAATTGGTGATAAGAAAGCGTGGATTCAAGAAAATGAGTCTCTGATGTCGCAGCTTTTTGGAAGCCATTATGAAGGAATCCATACTAATTGGGATGAGTTCGAAAACGTTATTAATGCTTTTGACAGTATAATTGCCTATTTTAATGGTGCGGTGATACCTCTTGAATTTAAGGAATTATTGCTAGCATGGGAGGCAAATAGTGACGAAATAAGATCACTCTATGGCAAATTGGCTTCACTTAATGATAGTAGTTTTCTTAACTCAACAAATCATGTATTTTCTGAATCCATGATAGGTAAAGAAATTGAACTCACGAAATTACAGCACCAAATAACGGAGACTCTGGAGATTTTAAGGAACATAAATGAATTATATACGGAAATAACAAAATACAGCGTTGAATCAATATCGCTCAATGAGACTATGTCTAATCTTAAAAAATTAGAACGACTTCAGATTATAGAAAACTCAATTGCTGAACAAAGTGAGATGCTAAAAAATGATTACCAATTCCTATTTAACGGGATTAACACTGACTGGGATATGATTATCAAATCCCTTACATGGACAAATGACTTTAAAAAACTGGACAATAAATATAAGCTGTCTCGGATTTTTGTGGAAAAAATATGTAATGATACTGACTTTATATTAAAAGTAGATGACAGCTTGCAGAAGCTTAAAAATAATTTAAGTGAAATTTCATGGGAGTGGAACTGGTACATAAATTTATTCGATAATAGAGATGAATTTCTGAACTTAGACCTACTTGCTCTATATACACGGATCGAGAAATGTTTTAACAACATTTATTCCTTGGAAGAATGGATTGATTTTCGAAGCTGTAGAGAAGAGTGCCAAAATGCTGGTTTGACTGATTTTATTGAAAAAATTCAGGAACTAAAGATAGATAAAATTTCAATCGTTAATGCGTTCTTGAAGCGTTTCTATAGACTTTGGCTGGATGCATTCGTGCCTCAATTTCCGGCTGTAAATTCATTCCGTCGCCGTAGTCAAGAAGACACTCTTAGGGAGTTCAATAAACTAGATTTAACACAAATGTCAATTGCACGCTCACGAGTAAAAGAAATACTCATTTCAAGATTGCCGGATTTAAATTCAGGTACTTCAGCGGTTGATGAAGTTGGAATACTAAAACGAGAGTTGAATAAACAAAAGAAAATAATGCCATTGCGTAGGCTATTCAAAACTATACCTAACCTACTACTTACCTTAAAACCGTGCTTAATGATGTCACCATTATCAGTGAGCTTATTCTTGGAAGCAGAAAATTATAATTTTGATATTATAATTTTTGACGAAGCTTCACAAGTATGTACAGAAGATGCTATAGGCGCAATTATGAGAGGTTCTCAAGTTATTATAGCCGGAGACAGCAAACAACTTCCTCCAACAAGTTTTTTTGCTGCAATTACTTCCGACAAATATTTTGATACTGCCGATTATAACGAAGATGAATATGATGATTCGGATGCCTATGAATCCATTCTCGATGAAGCTGTTACAGTATTGCCTGAACGAACATTGAAGTGGCACTACAGAAGTCGTCACGAGGAATTAATTGCTTTTTCAAATGCAAAAATATACAACTACAATCTGATTACTTTTCCTTCACATATAGATAGACTACCCGGCAATGGCGTTGAATATATCTATGTGCCAAATGGTGTGTACGATAGGGGAGGAAAGAAATATAACATTAATGAAGCGAAGAAAGTTGCAGACTTAGTATTTGAGCATATAAAGAAATACCCTAACCGGTCATTAGGTGTTGTAACATTTAGCGAAGCACAGCAACAGTCAGTTGAAAGTGCTATTCGGCAGCTTCGGTTACAGAATCAGCAGTTTGAAAGTTACTTCAGAGAGGATATAGAAGAAGCCTTCTTTGTTAAGAATCTTGAGAACGTGCAAGGTGACGAAAGAGATACGATTATATTTAGTATAGGATATGCTAAAGATCACAATGGAATAATGTACATGAATTTTGGCCCACTTAGTAAAAGTGGAGGTTATCGGCGTTTGAACGTTGCCATAACAAGAGCAAAGTTTAATGTGAAATTAGTAGGGTCAATTCATCCAACCGATATAAGGCTTGAAAACACTAACTCCGAAGGGGTTAAGCTATTACGATCTTACATAGAGTTTGCTATCAACGGAACCAGTGTTTTGCAGAGAGAACTAAACTATTCAAATATTGTTGAGGTTGACTCTCCATTTGAAGAGTCAGTATATGATTTTCTTGTTAAACACAACTATAAGGTTGTAACCCAAGTTGGTTGTTCTGGATACCGTATAGATTTAGCAGTAAAACATCCCACGCTTGATAATAGATTTGTACTTGGTATAGAGTGTGATGGTGCAACATATCATTCGGCCAGAACCGCAAGAGAACGTGATAGGTTGAGGCAAACTGTGCTTGAGGACATTGGATGGAGAATATACAGAATTTGGTCAACAGACTGGATAAAAGACCCCATAACTGAAGGGCAGAAGCTTCTTGAAACAGTTGAGAAAGCCATATCCCAATATATGAGCGACGATTTCTTTTTTGAGAACCATAACGATAATCAGGAAATCATTATTTCTCAGGAAGAGTTTTTAACTATAGATGCTTCTGTTGAGCAATCAAGCGGTGATGAAGATATAGACGATAATCCGTATGGGTTTGATTATTATGAAGAAACAACTGTATATGAAATTGATAGGCATCCGGATGATGCTATATATCTTGCCAAAGCAATTAACCACGTAGTTCAAAAGGAATACCCTATACATTTTGAACTTCTTTGTAAGAGAATTGCCCCTTTATTTGGAAACCAAAAAGCAACTGTAAAAGTAAGAAATTCTGCGGAGTTTGTGATAAACAATAAGCTCAACAATTCTGTTGAACGTAGGGGTGACTTTTGCTGGTTAAAAGGTACTAACAAAGTTCCGGTTCGTATTCCACAAGCATGTGATACTGGGCGCAAGATTAATTACTTAAGCATCGATGAACTTGCTGAAGCGATGTTTCAAATTGCAAACAAGAGCATTGGTATAACTCAAGAAGATCTCTATGTGTCAACTGCCCGTGTTTTTGGATTTAATAGAACAGGCGGCAATATATCAAATGCTATGCAAAAAGCGTGTGAATATCTTATTGAAACCGGGAGGGTCAAAAATTCTGGTGGCAAGATAATAGTATAGGGGTGGGGGAGATGGATTCATTAAATTATGAGCGGGAAAACCAAAAGGAACATATTGAAATCGGTAAAGTTTACTATCATGACAGTGAAAAAGAGCAAACGCTTATTGCAACGCTGGAGGTATTCGGGAACGGATACGATGTAACTATTTATGAAGATGACGAACCGCAATATATTAATAGATGTGTTGTTCGAGAAACAAGTTATGAATTTATACAGTATACTGATGATGGAGAAATGCTAATTGTTAGGGTTAACGACGATTTATTTGTAATGTTTGAACAACAATTTGAGCTTGTGAAAGCGTATTACGATTTATTAAAAAGTGATCCAGATGCTGTGAATACATTTAAGCCTATTAATGGTACAATCGGCTCGGTAAACAACAAAAGTGCTGGTCAGTATTTTGAGGAGGATGATGAAACCTATTATATTTACGAAGCAATGATAAATGATCCTAAAAATCTAAGATTAAGGGTAAAGCTTATCTCAAAACTTTTCGAGGAAATTCAGTATATGAATAGAATCAAAACCTATGGGGATTTGCTGCAATATATTAGTTTGATGGAGGAGAGCTTATCATACATAGTATCACTGAAAAGTAGCAAGGATAAAAGATTAAATTTTACAAAAATGATTTGTTTAAGCCAACTTGGCAACTTATCTGCTTACAAAGGTGAAGTTGATAATGCCGTTAAATTCTGGTATCAATCCATTGAAAGTGCAACCAATTCTCCGGCAAAGGAAAATTTTACATATAGAAATATTATTGGTGCGATTGCAACTAATATTATATGCTTTCTAAATTATTTAAACCTAAGCGATATTTCCAGTAAAATCCAAAATAAGTATTCGAACTATATATCATTTTTTACCAGTACTCGACTTAATGTTGATGAAGAAGTGAATATAAAACATCCAAGTGAATATCAAACTAAATTCAGCCAGTTAGTTAAGAAAATGTTCAAAGTCGATAATAACGATGTTTATACAATTATTGCATTTTATTCCGATGATTATGAAGACTTTTTTGTTGATTGTGATGACTTAATTATTGATGCTTATAATGCAAACTACACAGAAGCTATTAGCATTAAGGATAATTTGATTAATGGGGTATACTCAACAATATTTGAGAAGGATGAGAGCGATACAGAAAAGCAAAAGCTTAGAATAAAGGCATATTTATAATACCAAGCAAAGTGGTGTTTATATAAGCGCAATAATTGCGGGGAACACATACAAGCTCCCCAAGGATTGTGTCGCGGTCATATACCATGTCGCTCCGTCTGCCGCTGAGCACGAACGCCGGCTCACTACTCAACTTCTCCAGCTTCAGGAAGAGCTTCAAAACGGCGAAAGGAAGCCGGAGCATGCCAGGATCTACGACAAAATACTTCGAGGTCCATGTGAATAATCCGGGTCAAAATGAGCCATTGTTCCGGAAAGTGAGAGCCACCAGTCCGATGAAAATGAGCCACGTTTCCGGCTAGAGAGCCAGTTGATGATTCTTCTTGTAGAATCCATATATGCACTACCAATGAGATAGTGTAAATCTTTCTACAAGGAGGTCATTAAATGACCAATTATCGAGAGATCCTGCGGCTTCACAGCTTAGGGATCAGCGGGCGCAGTATCGCTGCTAGCTGCGCCTGCTCGCGAAACACCGTTGCTAAAGTACTCAAACGAGCTCAGGAACTTAATGTGTTTTGGCCTTTAAAAGAAGGGATTTCGGACATTGAACTGCAGCAGATATTTTTCCATGAGGCCAACACACCCTTATCCAGAAAACGACCTAATTATGATTACATCCACAAAGAAATGGCCAAGAGTGGCGTGACGCTGAGTTTGCTCTGGAACGAATACTGCGAGAAATGCCGCTTAAATCAGGAGATTCCATTGCAGTATTCCCAGTTCTGTTATCATTATCAGCAGTACACCACCAAAACCAAAGCAACCATGCACATTCATCGTAAACCAGGTGAGCAGTTGGAAGTTGATTGGGCTGGCAAAACTGCTTCCCTGGTAGACAGCGATACAGGTGAAATCATTGATGCCTACGTATTTGTAGGGGTATTATCCAGCAGTCAATATGCCTATGTTGAGGCGTTTTTATCCCGAAACCAAGAAGCATGGATAACAGCCCATGTTCATATGTACCAGTTCTTTGGCGGCGTTACCCGAATTTTGATCCCGGATAATCTTAAAACCGGTGTAGATAAAGCTTCCTGGGATTCCCCGATACTCAACAAGGTTTATCAGGAGATGGCGGAACACTATGGTACGGCGGTAATCCCGGCCCGGGTAAGGAAACCCAAAGACAAACCGAATGCAGAAGGTACGGTTGGGATCGTCTCTACCTGGATCATTGCCGCTTTACGGCATCAAAAGTTTTTCAGCCTCACCGAGCTTAATCAGGCCATCAGGGAAAAGCTTCATGAGTTTAACAACAAGCCTTTCCAAAAGAAAGAAGGAAGCAGGCGCAGCGTCTTCCTGGAGGAAGAAAAGCCCATGCTGTTGCCGCTGCCTGCTGCCCCGTACGAGCTGGCCACCTGGAAAATCGCCACCGTACAGTTCAATTATCACATATCCGTTGATAAGATGCAGTACAGCGTTCCTTATGAATATATCAAACACAAAGTTGATGTACGGGTTACCAAGGGCGTGATCGAGGTCTTTTACAAAAATCTTCGCATTTGTTCACATCCAAGGCTCCATGGCCGTCCGGGACAATACAGCACCATTCCCGAACATATGCCGGAAGATCATCAGAAATATACTCAATGGAATGCCGACAGGTTTATCTCCTGGGCTGAAAATATCGGGCCAAGCACGACTATCGTTGTCAAAGCAGTGCTTTCCTCACATAAGGTTGAACAGCAGGGATACCGGAGCTGTATGTCGCTTCTGAAACTGGCGGACAAGTATTCTGTCACCAGGCTGGAAGCCGCCTGCAGTAGAGCTTTATCCTACACCCCCAGCCCCAACTACCGAAACATCAAAACAATTCTTACGACGGGCCAGGATAAAGCTGCAGCACAAACGCCACTTTCAAGCAATAATGATGCTGCTGTCCACGGTTTTACCAGAGGCGCAGACTACTATGGGAGGAATTCATAATGGTAAATGCAACGACGATTAACAAGTTAAATGAAATGCGCCTTACTGCCATGGCCGATGCCTACCGGAACCAGTTGCAGGATGCCGCTTCCTTTGCGGCGCTTTCTTTTGAAGAACGCTTTGGGCTCATGATCGATATCGAATGGAGCCGGCGCAAGAACAATCGTTTATCCCGGCTCATCCGCAAAGCGGATCTAGACCAAAGCAATGCTTGTATCGAAGATATTGAATACCATGCTGACCGGAAACTGGATGCTGTGCAAATCACCCGTCTTGCCACCTGTAACTACATACAGGAGAAGCATAACATTATCATAATGGGGGCGTCTGGCGCCGGCAAAACCTATATGGCTTGCGCCTTCGGTATGGCGGCTTGCCGTAATTTCTATTCGGTTAAATACATCCGTCTCCCCGAACTGCTCAACGAACTTGCCATAGCCCGCGGGGAAGGTGCCTTCAAGAATGTTATCAAGCAATACAAAAAAGTCAGCCTTTTAATCCTGGATGAATGGCTTCTGACTCCCTTGAACAACAGCGAATCCCGGGATCTCCTGGAGATTATTGAATCAAGGCACAAGACAGCATCAACCATTTTTAGTTCACAGTCTTCGCCGGCTGGATGGTATGGAAATATCGGTGAAGGCACATTAGCTGACGCCATTCTTGATCGAATCGTGCATGATTTATGAAAAGCTTTTCATAAATCGTGTTATGCCAAGTTACAGGTTATGCAAAGTTGAGCGCAAAATGCCTTGATGTTGCATGGTATAGCAGACTCAACTTTGCATAATTGCTGGATTAAATGTTGCCTCTTAGCCAAATAAGGAGAACATCTTTTTCTTTTGGGGTGTATACTGATTTTACTTTTAGCTCTGTGCCATGTTTTTCGATTGCCTTTCTCTTCAATTCAGCATTTGCTTTTCCATAGATTTCAGTTGTTGTCACTGATGTATGCCCAAGAAAATCGCGGATATATACCAAGTTGACCCCTGCCTCCACTAAATGCATGCTTTTACTGTGACGAAATGAATGATTTGTGATATGTCCATGGAACATATTGCTGTTTGCAGCACGTCCCCGGGTAACATACTTGTCAATGATATACTGAACGCCGGCTCTAGTAAGCTTTTTGTGTTGCTTGTTTGAAAAAACAGGCGTCTCTAAACCGGAAACCTGATTGTCGCTCAAGTATTTCTTCAAAATCAGCACTACATCATGGCCGAGGGGCACCATTCGTGATTTGCTGCCTTTCCCGTGCAGCGTTACGGTCGGGTTAGATCTAAGGTTTAGGTCTTCAATCCGTAAATCTATTAGTTCCTGTACTCTTGCGCCAGTTTCATACAAAAGAGATAGAAGTGCCAAGTCCCTAAATTCATGTTTGTCATATGTATCCGGCAAAGAGAACAAAAACCGTATTTCTTTAATACTCAAATAGCTGATAATTGGCACCGGAGCTTTCTTGAACTCAACAGACAGTATAGCGGAGCACAATTCAAAGTGGGCAAGGTCGTGCTTTTGAAGATATTTGAAAAATGAGTGAATTGCCGCCAGCCGCTGATTCCTTGATGATGCCGAAAGGTGCCTATCCGTTTCAAGATGATCCAGAAAACCAGTAATTCTTTTTGCTGAAAAATCTTCTAAAGTTAGTTTGTTGCAGGATATGTTGAATGTATTTGTGATGTATTCAATCAGCTGAACAAATGTATCGCGGTAAGATTTTATCGTATTTTTGGAAACACCCCTCTGCCGTGGTAGGTAGATTCCAAAATATTCGGTTAGATGCATTCCAAAGCTACTATTCATAATGATCACCATCCAATCGCGGGAATAGATCAGGTGAATAACTGTCTGCCGCAGCGGTTATCCTTGAAAAACTACTTTGGGTAAGGCGGATATAGTATTCCGTTTCAATAATAGTTTTGTGACCGAGATATTTACTCAACAGGGGGAGGGATGAATATAGATCATACCCCTTTTGCTCCATTTGTTCCAGAGCCCGTATGGCCATAACATGGCGCAGATCATGAATACGTGGATATTTCCCGGATGCTCTCGGAGCAATTCCGGCTCTCACAAGTACTTGGCGAAATATATGATTGACAGTTTCGTAGGGATAAGGTCTGCCGTCATACCCATGAAACAGATAATCCACGTCTGAGACAAATGTTATCGTGTTTCGATATTTTTCCAGAATCTGCTTCATCGTTGCAGAGACACAGATCATTCGGCTTACATGGTTTTTGCTATTCCAGATATACAGGTTGCCGCTTTTCCAATCAATATCCTTGATCTTCAATGCCAATGCTTCAGAGATCCGCATCCCGGTACTATACAGCAACCGCAATAGAACCGGCAACATAGCACCATGATTATACGCATACGCCGTATGTACTGTCTTAAAGTTGTCAGCGGCTTGGAAAAGCTTACTGATTTCTTCTTGGGAATATATATAGGGAACAAAATCATCACGTTTGCAAACTGGATTTTCGGAGTCATAGATATTGCGATATCCATTTTGTATCAGAAACTTGGCAAAGCCATGTATTGCCATATATCTTTTTTCCTGATTTGACGCGGTTTCATTATTCTTAAGGCTTATCCAACGATCAAAAACAGATTTTGGAATGGCTATTTCGCTGATACCATTTTCAATGAAGAAGCGGTTCATTTCTGCCAATCTGTAGACTATGTTCTTACCATAGTTGTATCCTAAAGCTCTCTTGTACATGATGAATTCAGGTATCAACTCGCGGAATGGCCCCTTAAATTCAGGAATTGGATACATTGGGCACCTCCAACGATATTGCACTGAAATCCTTCTCATCAAGCGACAGGTATGTATCTGTTGTTTCTATGCTACCATGTCCCAATATCCCGGATATCGCGCTAATAGGTATATTTTTATTTAGCATACTGTTTGCCAAACTATGCCGGAGGGCATGAGTCCCGTGATGCTTACCAGAATAATCCACTCCGGCCTTGTCCATATATTTGATGACGATTCTCTGAAAGCTTTGGTGTCTCGCATAGCACGTAAAAGGCGCACACAAGGTCACTAAAATGTGTTCATCATCAACCGAGGCGCGCGAGTTTTTTAGATAATCAATCAACGGATATTTCACCTCGTCAATTAAAGGAAGCGTCAGAGGCTTACCGGTTTTTTGTTGCACAATCTTAATGATACTGTTTGTCCAGTCAATGTTCTCGTATTTTAGATCGATAATATCGCCTACGCGCATGCCATAATAGATTAGCAGGCTTAATATCAGATAATCATGCTTACCAATTGATGTACTAACATCGACACTATTCAGTATTCTTTTGATTTCCTCGTCTGTGTAACAAGACGGGATAAACCTGCTTCTAGATGCGCGTATCGTTGGAAAAGTCTCGTGACCGCTAAATGAAATGATTTTACTGTCATACATCCAGTCAAGCATTCCCCGAATATGGTACAATGCGGTACGTTTAGTTGTGTAGGTATAATTCTTATTCGAGTCAAGATATCGATAAACGTGTTCCTTGGTAATGCTTGATATGTCATCTACCCCACTACTGCTAAGAAAAGCAAGAAATTGTTTTGCAAACCGTGCTTTCCCAGTTTTTGTATTGACATTTAAGGCAAGGGAATTAATGTGTGCACAGTATTTAAGGTAGAATTGGTGGAAAGGAAGAGGGACCTCGCTTTTCTCATACAAATGGCTCTTTTGGTATGTGCCGGTTAAACTATACTCCCAAAAGATCAAGAGTGGCCTTCGTATGGCAATCTGACTAGCACTGATTGGCTTGTAAAGGTCAATGTCATATTGTACCTTCAGGAAATCCGTAATTGTCTCCATCGTGATTATTTCAATACCATTATACAGACAATAGCTTTGAAAATGATGTGTTACCCAATGATTTGTAGCTTTCACCTCCTCGCTGTGGCCGTCCTTTTCCAGACGGGAAAGAAATTCAGGAATCAGAATCTCCAAGTCTTTCGTAATCATTTATGGTTACCTCCTCGTAAAAATATACGATTATGGTAACGCATATTTATGAAAAGTGTTTTGCCGAATCTTATGCAATTATAGGCATTTTGCGCTCAACTTTGCATAACCTGTAACTTGGCATAACATGATTCATACACCATGTTTATTGATGGTGAAGAATCCATGCGGAAACGCAAAGGTATTCACGCATAACTTAAACTGCAGGGCTGCCAGCACAGCTGGTGGCTCTGCAAACATAATGGTGGCTCATTTTTGTCGGAGCAGTGGCTCCCATTTCCCGGAACAGGTGGCTCTGCCACGAAAGAATATGCACCATGCAACCCCTGTGCGCGCGTGAAAGTGGCCTGCTGGACCAACTGGATGTCATCGAATGCTTCGGCAGACCGGGCCGCGATTTACGGATGGCCGAGATTACGGCCAAGCAGCAGGAATCCAGGCAACCAAGATAATAGGCACGTACAATCGCTCTTCCAATTATTCCCATCGCAAAATAAGCCGGCTGACTCTGACTTTGTTAGACGGGTACCACCGATGGTCATGACAATTTGGTGAATTTTTGCTGCGGCCGCGATAGCTCGCGGTCTGCATCAAGTTATTACTTGTTGTTAAGCAGTACTTTATCCTTATCGCTGATGCGGGTCGTTTCATATTCGAAAGGCAGCCACGCCTGATGCCAGCTCAGGTACTCGTTGCCGGTGCGCTTCATTAGCGCTACGCGGCTGACAACGTCACCGTTTAATTCCAAATTCCGCGAATTCATGAACTCGATAGCGGGAGCAAACGTTTGGGGGCTAAGTATCTTCTGGGATCCGGACTGAAATGAAATGTAAATACTCGGACAGGAAGGTAAGTAGACAATATCATCAGTCTTGTCAATGTTCAGCAGCGGGGCGTATCTCCTTTCGACGATCAATCCAAACGCAAATTCATTTCCACGGTTCTCACAAACATCCTTTCCGTAAATGCCGCCCGGAAAAACAAAGGGGACTTTTTCAATCCAATCCCGGTAGAGTTCGAGGCGGGAATCAATCAGTTCGTAGCCATCTTGAGTTTTCAAAAAGTACATAGCGGGACGCAGTTGAATGTAATATTTTCCGATGCTGCTTACGGCATCATTAATAATCTGCTGCATTTCCCGCAACTGCTGGAGAAGGTTTAAATTCCAGATGATAGTCTCTTGGAGGTCCTCTTCCTCCGCGGAGAGACTTGACACAATATCTGCGGGTTCATACTTGCTGATCAGATCCACCGTCTCACTCATTGAAAATCCATACTGGCGGTAGACCCGGGCCCGGACGAGCACATGGATATCCCAAACATCATAATAGCGATAACCGGAGTCATGAGCTTTTATCGGGCAGATAATGCCCATTTTTTCATAATAACGGATAGCCTCAGGCGTGAGCCCCATTAGCTTGGCAATATCGCCAATTTTATGCTTCATAAGAACCTCCGCTGCTCTTAATCATATCAACATTAAAGCATCTTCAAGATTGATATGCAAGGCGGGGAAGGGCGAACGTTAAAGCATCTTTAAGGTTGACAGGAAAGAGCTATGGAGACCAAAAGACAGGGGGAAACAAAATAAAATTTTTTCGGATGGACAGCAAAAATATTTTCTAAATATCAAAAGTGTAGCATTTCAAGTTTATAGGGATTACGGCAAAAAACCGCATTTTTCGCTTTACTATTGGTTAACGAATGCGTAACATATTTAACATTTTCCTTATTGACTCTAAAGTTTCTTGAGAATGTAAACTGTATGTGAAGTGAAGATAGTGAAAACTGTAACTTTCTTATTATGGTTCTAAGTATTAAGATTGGAGGATTTTGTATGGATTTCAGGATGACCGACGAGCAAGAACTGATGCTGGAAAATCTGCGCGAGTTTTGCGCCAGGGAGATCACTGAGGAAAAAATTCAACAGTGGTACCGGGACAGAAGAGTTGCCGAGGACGTATGCAAAGCTTATCTGGATGCCGGTTTCGGGTACATGTTTATACCGGAGGAATACGGTGGAATTCCTTCAGACGCCATGACCCTGGTACTGGTTGTCGAAGAGCTTATAAGATCAGCGGGTGCAACCATGCCTTTTATGTCTTATGGTCTGGCAATGTATGATATTGCGGAATTCGGGACCCCGGAGCAAGTCAAAATGGGGATGGAAATGTACAAGCAAACCGGCCAGCAGTGTTTTTCCCTGGCCTTATCCGAACCGGTAGCCGGTTCTGACAACGCTTCCATGCAGGCCACCGCCAAATGGCTGGGTAACGGCAAAGTTGTTATTAACGGCACGAAGACGATGGTGAGCCATGCTGAAACGGCTCCTTTGATCATGGTTATCGCCAAAGACGAAGATCCTTCTCCTGAGAACAGGAACATGTCCATGTGGCTGGTTCCCAGAGAGGCTCCGGGAGTTAAGCTGGCGCCTTTGCATAAAATCGGGCAGGAGATTACCAATTTTTGTGAAGTGTACCTGGACAATGTAGAGGTAGATGAAAGCGCACTATTAGGCGTAAAGGGGCAAGGCTTCCTGCAGCTGATGCAAAACTTTGAAATAGAACGCTTGATGATTTCGGCCCACAGTCTGGGTCTGGCCCAGGCAGCCATGGAAGACGCGGCCGCCTATGCCGGACAGAGAATCGCTTTTGGTCAGCCGCTCGGCAATTTCCAAATGATTCAGCAAAAACTCACCGATATGGAAATCAAACTTCAGAACATGAGAAACCTGCTGTATAAAACGGCCTGGGAATTTGACAACGGCATCCCGGTACGCTTGAACAGCGCCTTGTGCAAACGGTACCTCTCGCTGGCGGCAACCGAAGTTTGCTCCGAGGCTATGCAGATATTGGGAGGAATCGGCTATACCACGGAGACCAGGGTCGGCAGAATTTGGAAAGACGCTCGCGGCAACTCCATGTCCGGGGGGACGGATGAAATAATGGTCCATATAGCGGGCCGGCAGATACTGAAAAAATACGCAAAATAAACCGGTATTTTTCGGGAGGTAATGAATATGTGGAAAAATCAAAAGTTGCCGGAGTTTGGAAATTTGTCTGATTTGCGCATTGTCCATGCATCAAGCTCCCTCGCCGGCCCTTTGGCCGCCACCGTTCTGGCCGAATACGGCGCGGATGTAATCTGGATCGAGAACGCATTGATGCCCGATTATACCAGGTTCACCCATAACATTCAATTGGAGTCGGAACGGCGCAACCAGAGAGCTCTGGCCTTGCAGATCGGTACCCCGGAAGGAAAAGAGATCCTTTTGAAGCTTATCAAAGATGCGGACGTCTTTCTGGAATCTTCCAAGGGAGGCCAGTTCGACCGGTTTGGATTGAGTGACGAGGTGCTTTGGCAGGTTAACCCCCGGCTGGTAATAGCGCATGTTTCCGGGTACGGGCAGAGCGGCGTTCCGGAATATGTGGGCCGGCCTTCTTTTGACGCCACGGCCCAGGCTTTTTCGGGATACATGTATGAAAACACCAACCCGGTCACGCCGCCTTATGCGACGGGACCGTATCAAGCCGACTATACCACTGCCTTATATACGGCGGTGGCTATTTTAGCCGCCTGGCATAAGGCCCGGCAAAGCGGAAAAGGCGACAGCATCGACGTAGCTCAATACGAACTGATGATGCGTACCAGTATTTTCTCGGTAGATTACTTCTCCTTCCAAAAAGAGTTTCCCAAGACCGGTGATAAATCAATGATTGCGGGCTGGGGACCCTTTGAATGCAAAGACGGTAAATATCTTTACTGCTGCTTTTCCGGGGTGAACGTAGTAAGGAATGCGGTTAAATTCCTGGGCTTGGAATACGGGTCGGAAACTTTTCCGGCCGGTAAGGCGATTTACCAGATCGATACCGCGCCGGGAGCGGCCTTTATGAAGGCGCTGCACGCCTATTTCGCCGCCAGAACCGTTCTGGAAGCGGAGCAGGAAATGCAGGCGGCCGGCTTGCCGGTATCCAAGATCAACAGTTTTGCAGACCTGGAAAACGATCCCCATGTTAAGGCGCGCAAGGTCATCGAAGAATGGGAAACGGTCAAAGGGACCAAACTCAGGGCCGTGGGTCCGCTGCCGAAGTTTAAGAACTATCCGGGGAGAGTGTGGCGGCCTTCGCCCAGCTTTGGCGAGAATAACGAAGAAATATTGGGAGAGATTGGCTATTCACCGGAAGAGATACAGGAACTATACGCCAAGACCATTATCGCCAAAGATGAACGATTGGATTACTCCAGATAGGCGGCTAAATGCCAATGCCCTGAAGTTGAATATTGGGCAGGCCCATGCTATTGAACAAGCTCACGCTAGAGAGGTGAAAGTAAAAGTATATGAAGATAATTACTTGCTTTAAGGTTGTACCCGAGGAACAGGATATTGCAATTAAAGCCGACGGGGAATTGTCATTTGACCGAGCCAAGCCTACCATAAGCGCTTATGATCTCAACGGTGTTGAAGCCGGAGCCCAGCTGCTGGAGGAATGCGGCGGCGAGCTCATCGCGTTAAGTGCAGGGGCCGGCAGTATAGACAGCCCCAAATTAAAAAAGAACATTTTGTCCCGGGGCCCGGGAAGCCTGGCAATGGTGGCCGACGACCGATTGCAGGGCTTGGATACCCATCAGACCGCCGAGGTTTTAAAGGCGGCGATTGAAAAGATCGGAGAATACGACCTGATATTGTGCGGGGAAGGGTCGTCTGATCTGTATGCGCAGCAGGTAGGGCCTCAATTGGGGCAATTGTTAAATATACCCGCAATTAACGCTATCAGCAAAATCACTGCCGCGGATGGGAAAATAGTGGTGCAAAGAACCCTTGAAAATGAAGTGGAAACTCTGGAAATTACCCTTCCTGCCTTAGTTACGGTCACCACAGATATCAACCTGCCGCGCATAGCGACGATGAACCATATCCTGGCAGCCGGGAAAAAGCCGTCGACGGTATGGGCGCTGGAGGATATAGGAATACCGGAACCGCCCCGTACTATTGAAGTTATTGATACCAGGGCTCCCCGGCAGGTTGAACGTAAACAGGATATCGTCGAGGGCGATACCGACGACGCCATACAGGAGTTTATCAGTAAACTCTCCGCCGTATTGGCGAAATAGGGAGGTGAAAGCATGAGAATCATAGTGCTGGCTGAAACCCAGAAAGCTCTTACGGAATTGTGCGCGGGCGCGAGTCAGATCTCAGCGCAGGTCGAAGCGGTAATAATAGGCGATCGATTGAAGCCGGCCGCCGATACCATTTGGCATATACCGGCTCAAGAGAATGCCCTGCTGGAAGATTATACGGAAACCATCGCCGCGCTGATTAAACAGGAGCAGCCCGGGCTGGTAATCGTGGAGCCTACTAAACGCTACAAGCTTATAGCGGGTCGAATCGCGGCTTTGCTGGGTACGAGTGTGATAACCGACATCCTGGAACTGGGGGAAGACCTGGCAGCCGAACGCATGGTATACGGCGGGGCGGCCCTGCGCACTGAAAAAGCGGCTTCCGGCTGCACCATAGCCATGGCCGGCAGTGGACTCTGGAAAGCCGGAACGGCGACAGAGACAGCTGTCCGGGAAGAGAAAACGGTTCAGTTCATTGAACCCGGGATCAGAGTAAAACGGATCGCCCGGGAAGAAAAAGAAAGCATGGCGGTCGACCTGCCCGGCGCCAGGGTGGTGGTCGGGGTTGGCCGCGGGATAGCCGAGCAAAAGGATCTGGAGATGATTAGACAGTTGGCCCGGGCGGTGAACGGGGAAATCGGCTGTACCAGACCGATTGCCGAAGCCGAGAAATGGATGCCCAAAGAGACCTACCTGGGGGTATCCGGATTAATGATAGCTCCGGAGATATATATAGCCATCGGAATCTCGGGGCAAATTCAGCATACCGTCGGGATCAACCGCTCCAAACTCGTAATCGCTGTCAACAAGGAAAAAAATGCGCCTATTTTTAAGCAGTCTGATTACGGAATTGTAGGGGATCTATATAAAGTCGTCCCGGCTCTGCTTAAACACTTCGGATGATCATGATAAAGATTGGGCTCGATTAGTGAGCGAAAGCGAGGTGAAAGGATGCCGGACGAAAGATTTGATGTAATTGTCGTTGGCGCAGGTATAGCAGGAACTGTGGCCGCCTGCCTTTTAGGCCGCGAGGGATTGCAGGTATTGTTAATCGAACGGGGCAACTACCCGGGCAGTAAGAACATGACCGGGGGACGGATATACAGTCACAGTCTGGAAAAGATTATGCCCGGCTTCGCCAAGGAAGCGCCGGTGGAAAGAAAGATTACCCGGGAAAAGGTGTTTATGATGACTGAAAAAAGCAGTATGGGTTTGGATTTTCAGTCGTCCTTGCTGGGAATGCCGGGGAGCGATTCTTATTCAGTGCTGCGAGGGGTTTTCGATCAGTGGCTGGCGGAGAAAGCCGAAGAAGCCGGAGTAGAAATTGTAACCGGAATTTGTGTCGATAAGCTCATCATGCGCGATGGAAAGGTAGGCGGGGTTATAGCCGGAACCGACCAGCTCGAAGCACGGGTGACCATTCTGGCAGACGGAGTTAATTCACTGTTGGCGCAACAAGCCGGACTGAGGCAGGAATTCAAGCCAAGCCATGTAGCCGTGGGGGTAAAAGAACTGATCGAGCTGCCGGCCGAACTGATCCAGGAGCGTTTTCAGTGCAATGAAACCGAAGGGACGGCATGTATGTTCGCCGGATTTCCTTCTGGCGGACGGACTGGGGGCGGATTTCTTTACACCAATAAAGAGAGTGTTTCCTTAGGGGTCGTGTGTACTTTAAGTGATTTAATCAAGGGACCAAAGACGGTACCGCAATTAATGGAAGATTTCAAGGCTCATCCTGCCGTGGCTCCCTTAATAAAAGGAGGCCGCTTGGTTGAATATTCGGGACACCTGGTGCCGGAAGGCGGATGGGAAATGATGCCCCGGCTGATAGGCGGCGGCGTTCTGGTGGCAGGCGATGCGGCAGGATTCTGCGTGAATCTCGGTTATGCGGTGCGGGGAATGGATTTTGCGGTAGCTTCCGGAGAATGCGCGGCCCGGGCAGTAATCGAGGCTGGCCAAGGAGGTGACTACAGCGAAAGCGACCTGCAAATATATAAGGCCTATCTGGAGGAATCCTTTGTTTTGCAGGATATGAAGCTGTACCGCAAGTTTCCGCATTTTTTGGAAACAACCCCCCGGATATTCTCGGACTATCCCGGATTACTGGAGGGCATAATGGCCGAACTGTTCGTAATGGACGGACAACCTTCCCGGACCCTGCTTAAGACGATGATGAAGCACGCGGACAAGGTAGGCTTGTTAAAGATTGCGGGAGACGCTTGGAAAGGAGCGCGTTCAATATGAGCACGGTGAACGTAGACGCCAAATTATCCTTAAACAAGTTTTACGTCAATGAAGAGGACGCTCACATTGTACTAAAACAAAACGCTGCAACGGAATCCGATGAATTTCGCAAGCTTATGCTGGCATGTCCGGCCGGTCTGTACCAACAAGACGATAAAGGACGCATTCAGTTTGACTATGCCGGCTGTCTGGAGTGCGGGACCTGCCGGATATTATGCGGTAACACCATCCTGGAGAAATGGGAGTTTCCCCAGGGAACCTTCGGAATAGAGTACCGCTGGGGATAGGGATCTGCCCCATAGCCGGCGCCTTGCGCCCAGCCGCCTGAAAGCTGTTGAAGCCTGTCTTGGCGAAGAATTATACACCAAACCATAGTAAAGGAGTGGTCATTATGAATGAAAAGAAAACACCGGGGTTTCATTACGGATATTTAATTGTCATCGCCTGTTGCGTCCTGATGCTGGGACCGTGCTGCTTTTCCTTTAATACCGCAGGAATATTTTATGATTCGGTAAGCAAGGAGCTGGGAGTCGGCAAGGGGGATTTCGGCCTGTATATGACCATTGAGTATCTGACCATGTTTTTGGTGCTGCCTTTGGCGGGAAAGATGCTCAATAAATATGACGCGAGACTTATTCTTACCACAGCGGTTATCATGGTCGCCGGCAGTTTGATGGCGATGTCGACCTTCCACTCGGTTTATTCTTTTTATGTGGCCGGTTTTCTTATCGGCGTAGCCAACGCCTGGATTCTGTATTTGGTAGTGCCGGTTCTGATCGGCCGCTGGTTCAAAAAAAATGTGGGCCTATGGGTAGGCCTTTGTATGGCGTTTACCGGGGTAGGGGGCATAATTTTCAACCCTATCGGAGGGCAACTGATAACTGATTACGGATGGAGAACAGGATACTTAACTTTCGGCATTATAGCCGCGGTGATCGCCTTGCCGTTCACCTTGTTCGTTATAAGGAGCTATCCCAGCGACAAAGGATTACAGCCTTATGGCGAGGGAGAGGTTGATGAATCTGCGCCGGTGAAGCTTACCGGTGTTTCCGTCCGGACCGCCGTTAAAAGTCCGGCCCTGTATCTGATGGCTTTCTATGCGGGGCTGGTTAATCTGGGGCTGACGGTGAACTATTACCTGCCCTCTTATGTCGGGACGCTGGGCATGCCTCTTACGGTAGGGGCAACCCTGGCTTCGACAGTGATGTTTGGGTCATTGTTCGGCAAGATCGGCCTGGGCTGGCTGAATGACAAGAGCGTTCCGATGGCCATGGTTACGGGTCTGAGCTCGGGTATTATCGGCCTGGGCGCCCTTATGCTGTTTGCCAGCCATGGTTTGTGGGTTATTTTAGCCGCCGGGGTATTCTTCGGGATCTTTTTTGCCAGCGCCACCACCACCACCCCGATGATGGCCCGCTTTATCTTCGGCGATCGGGATTACAGCCAGATATACTCCTATGTTACCATGGCCTGTGCCTTCCTGGCCGCCTTTGGCTCAGCCATTTGGGGCTTCATTTTTGATGCCACCGGAAGTTATTTGCCCACTTTAGGGATTGACATATGCATAATGGCGCTGTGTTTTGTTCTGGGAATTGGCGCCATGAAAATAGGCAAAAACCTGCCCCGCGAAGCATAGCTCAGGGGCTCTGGATTACGGTTGGTAAGATATCAGCAATTTGACGCTGGCTTAACCCCCGGACGATTAGATTCAGGCCTCATTACTCTATGAGGCCTGGATCGGCCCCCCTGTCGTTGTCTTGATGAAAGGAAGGGAGAGGAACTTTATGCTGTCTGAGCGGAATAAGGCTGGATTTCATTATGGATATTTGATAGTAGTCGCCTGCTGTGCTCTGTGTCTGGCGCCAACGACGCTATCCTTCAATACCGCCGGTATATTCTTTACTCCGGTAAGCACTGAACTGGGGGTCGGAAAGGGACAATTCGGCTTCTATATGACCGTTCAGTATCTGGCTATGACTTTTGCTATGCCTTTTGCCGGCAGAATCCTGGCCAAATATGATGCCCGGGCTATTCTTACTGCCTGTGTGCTGTTGGTGGCCGGCAGTTTGATGGCCATGTCCGGGTTTGCGGAATTGTACCAGTTTTATATCGCCGGTTTTTTGATTGGCGTGGCTAATTCCGTACTCCTGTATTTAATGGTGCCTACCCTGATTGACCGCTGGTTTAAAGATAAAGTTGGACTGTTTGTCGGATTATGCTTGGCTTTCACCGGCATCGGCGGCATAATCTTTAATCCTATCGGCGGTTATCTTATCGATACATTCGGATGGAGAACCGGTTATTTTGCTTTTGGCACGATTGCCGCCGCGGTGGGATTGCCTTTTACTATTTTTGTTATCAGGAGTTTTCCCGGGGACAAAGGGCTGCAGCCTTACCGCAATACCGCGTCTGGCCGAAACAATGGCGCGGAAGCTGGTATTGCCGGGATTTCGATGAGCACCGCCCTTAAAAGTCCGGCCTTATATTTCCTGGCGGTGTATGCGGGGATGATGGATATCGGGATTACGCTGAATTATTATATCCCTTCTTATGCCGGATCCCTCGGATTGTCCATAACGCTGGCCTCAACGGTAGCTGCGGCGGTTATGATAGGACAGATGAGCGGCAAAATACTATTGGGATATATCAATGACATGAGTGTTAAAGCTGGTATGACTGCTGCCGTCGGCTCAGGCATTATCGGAATAGGAGCGATGGCTCTCTTCGGCACCCAAGGAATCTGGATTCTGTACGCCGGTGCGTTCATGTTTGGCATTTTCTTTGCCGGAGCAACCGTTACCACTTCGTTAATGACCCGAGGAATTTTTGGCAGTCGCGATTACAGCCAGATCTTCTCGGTGGTTGCTATGGTTGCTTCTTTCTGTGCCGCTTTCAGCGCGGCCCTCTGGGGTTTTATTATTGATTTCACCGGCAGTTATACCTTCGCCCTGGGGATAGGAGTCCTATTAATGGTCATAACCTTCTTTATTGGCTATGCCTCATTAAAACTGGGGGATAAGCTGCTTAAAGGGTCTGCCCCGCCGATAATAAACCGCTCTTGCCTTCAGCCGGAAGTTATGCTAGAAAACCGCATCCTCAAGTAAAAGTATGGGAGAGATGACGGGATATACCGTTTTGCCCGGATATAAACGGAGTTGTTGAAATCAAGAGTGGGATGGCAGGATTGGCTTAATTATTGAAGCGGAGGTTACGATTATGTCTGATGATACCAATTTTGATGAAAGTGCTTTACAGGCGGAGAATCTGTGGTTAACGCAATATGACGGCAAGGTTGAACGAACCCTGCCGGCCTCCGGGTTGACCATAAAGGATACGATAAAACAGCTGGTTGCGGCCAAGCCCCATCAGGCTCATATTATTTATCATGATCAGGTATTGACCTACCGGGAGAGCAATGGATTAGCCTGCAAGCTGGCCAACGCCTTACTCGGACTGGGATGCGGAAAGGGCGACCGCATCAGCATTATATTGCCTAATATCCCGGAAACAATCATCTCCTTTATGGCCTGCTATAAAACCGGCATGATTGCGGTCGGCTATAATCCGCGCAGTACCGAAGCCGAAATCAGGAGCAATGTAAACAATCACCGTGCCGGGACAATCATCGTGGATCAGGAAAATGCGGATAAAATAATTAAATTAATGCATCAAAAAGAAACTTCAATTAAGAAAATTGTAGTTTTGGGGTACAGCGAAGATAGTAATGAAGATCAGGTATACGATTTTTATCGGCTTATAAACAACGAAGAAGATATTGAGCCGGATATAACGGTTCTCCCGGAAGACTTCGCCCTACTCCTTTACACCGGAGGCACCACCGGTATCAGCAAGGGGTGCTGCCACACCAACCGGGCCTTGGTCGGAGAACAACATGCATTTTACAATTGGTTCGCTGCCGCCTTGAAAAAACCGGAGACCCGGAATCTGATCTGTGCGCCGATGACGCATATTATGGGCATTAACTTTGGCATCAACTGGGGTCTTGTCAATGGCGGCTCGGTGGTTATAGTGGATACTCCGACCACGGAAAAAATTATGGCGGCGGTTAATCAATACGAGCCCACCATGTGGGCCACGGTGCCGGCCCTGATGAACGGACTGCTCCATCATCCTGATATTAAAGGGTCTAAAATAGGCGCTCTGGAAATCGTAATCTATGGCGGAGCTTCCACCGCCCGGGAAACCATCATGCAGTTTAAAAAAATCAGCCGGGCGAAACTTATAGAAGGGTATGGCATGTCGGAATGTGTCGGGCTAGCAACCATGAGCCCGGTTGCCACCGAAGGCAAATTAGGAAGTATCGGCATACCTATATCGGATACCGACGTATTGATTGTCGACCCGGTTGACGGTACCCAGGTATTGCCGCCTGACCATAAAGGAGAGATTATTATCCGGGGCCCCCAGGTAATCAAAGAGTATTGGGAGTATCCGGAGGAGACGGCCCATGCTATCCGCAATGGCTGGCTGTACAGCGGAGATATAGGCTGCATGGACAACGACGGGTTTTTATATCTGGTCGACCGGAAAAAAGACATGATCATTGTCGGCGGGTTTAACGTTTACCCTCGGGAGATTGACGAGCTTTTGTTTACCCATCCCAAGATCTTTGAGGCCTGCACGATCGGTATCCCCGAGCCTCGATTAGGGGAAGTGCCCAAGAGTTTCGTAGTTTTAAAGCCTGGTGAAACATTAAGCGCCGAAGAAGTAAGAGCTTATTGCCGGGAAAGGCTGATTGCCTACAAAGTGCCTAAAATCGTGGAGTTTATAGACAGTATTCCCAAAACCAAGGTCAAGAAACCGGATAAAGAAGCGCTCAAACGGATGGAGAAGGAGAGCATGCGGTTAAGTTCATAGAAAGAAGCAATCCATTTATTAATCAAGCGGGGACTTTTAATAAATATCCTCGGCTTAAAGGAGATGAATCGATGTCGTACTTAATAACCGGGGGCGCGGGAGCTTTAGGCTCCGCCATATCCAGAAATCTGGTTGACCGGGGAGAGACGCCGATCGTTTTAGACATTAAAGAAGATTACACCTTGCTGGCTGATATTAAAGCTGAAGTTATTTTTGTAAAAGGCGATGCCGCTTCCGCCGAGCCTCTAAATGCAATCCTGGAGCGATATAATGTGCACTGCATCATCCATACGGCCGCATTATTGTCCGCCTCGGATCCTAAAATAATGATTCCCATGAATACCAGGGCTACGGAAAACATTTTATGGGCGGCGCTCGATGGCGGGATTAAACGGGTGGTCAATATCAGTTCCAAAGCTGTCTACAATGTAGCCGCAGGTGAATACGGGCATCCGCACTACCAACCGATTAATGAGAACTATGAGCGCGATAAGCCGATGGGCTTTTACGGCGTTACCAAAAATTACGGCGAGCTGTTGGGCAACGAGTTTTCCCATCGTTACGGCCTGGAGTTTGTCTCGCTTCGTTTCAGCACCATGTACGGCCCGGGACGTCTGCTGAAAAATCCCCATTCCCCGATGGTGCTGCCCTGCAGGATTATTGAAAACGCCATGCTGCGCCAGCCCTTCAGGTGGGAGTTTGGGGGGGACCAGGTCGATGATTTTATCGGATATGACGACGCCGGCGAAGGGGTGGTTCTGGCGGCTCTGGCCCCCCGGGAGAACCTGCGCCGGAATGCCTACAATATCGGAACCGGCCGGGGACACACCTTAAGAGACTTCGCGGCTGCGGCCCGGACCATTTTCCCGGACTTTCAATATTATATCGGCCCCGGTCTGAATCATACCGGCTCTCCAACCCCGTCCTACAGCATCTATGATATTGAAGCCGCCAGGCAGGATCTGGGCTATCAACCCCAAAACGACTTGACGGCCGGGGTGCGCAAATATATCGAGACGATGAACAGACTGGGCCTGGCGCCTACTTCGGTGGAGTAAGGGGGGGACGCTTCATGATTTTCGATTGTCATGCGCATGTAGGATACAGCAAGTTTGCCGACCGGTTGATTACCGCTGAAGCAGTGCTTGAAGTCATGGACAGGGCCGGGATCGACAAAGCGCTATTATTGCCCACCGCTTCCACCGGAAAATATTATAGCGGCGAGCAGATGCTGGCCGAAGCCAACCAGGCGCCGGACCGATTGGTTCCCTTTGCCGGAGTCAACCCCAAAGATAAAAATGCCCTGAACGATTTCGAGGAGGCGGTTACCCAATACGGGGCCAGAGGACTCAAAATCCATCCGGTATACGCGGCTTGCGCGGCTGATGACCAACATTATGTCTACCCGCTGGTGGAAATGGCGGAAGCACTTGGCGTTCCGGTCATGTTCCATTCGGGGGAGGCTCCTTATGCAACTCCCTGGCAGGTCGGCCTGGTAGCCATGGACTTCCCCCGTGCGACCATCATTATGGAACATATGGGTTTTGACGCCATGGTGTTTACCGGCGCAGCCATTAAAATGGCGCGCAAATGCCCCAACCTTATATTGGGAACCACCGGCGTGATGTATGAATTTCCTATCGCTGCCGCGGTTGACAGTATCGGAGAAGATCGGGTTATTTATGGCGGCGAGCTTCCCATGAACAATCCTGTCCACGAAATTCTCAAGGTCAGGTGCGCCCGGATCAGCCAAACCGCCCAAGAAAAAATTTTAGGAAAGAATCTGGCCCGCCTGCTGTCCATTCAGGACTGATGATTGCCGGAAAGGAAGTCATACCGTGAACCAGTTTATTGATAACGCCAATAATGATGAACATATTCTGCAAAAGAGAGAATTTTTAACGTTGCCCTTTATCGGTACGTTTCTATTGTGCCTGGCGGGGTTATATTTTGCTCTGTATAAACCCTTTGTCGGGCTGGACGCTGCGGGGCATCAGGTTATGGGGACAATAATCGGGGCGCTGGCCTTCTGGATGTTCAAACCGGGGGGGATTCCTTTCGCGGTTGGCACGATCGTATTACTGGTTGGCTGTGTCATGTCCGGACTATCGATCAATCAGGCTGCGGCAGGTTTTGCCGGGTCCTCGTTATGGCTGTTGATTCCGGCGCTGTTCTTTGGATTTGCCTTAAAGAAGTCCGGCTTAGGCAATAGAATAGCTTTTTTCATGCTGAAAAGCATAAATCCCAGCTACAGGGGGATTCTGTTGGTATGGTTGATACTGGGAACTGTATTCTCCTTACTGACGCCTTCCATTGGCATCCGCTTCCTGATCATGACCGCCATTGCCGTCAGCGTGGCCGATGCCTGCGATTTAAGCAAAGGCTCCCGCGGACGTTCCTTGATCGTTATCACAGCATGGGCTTCGGCTGTTTTCCCCGGGACCGGCTGGTATACCGGTTCCTTATATGGTCCGGTTTTAACCGGATTTTTACCGGCAGAGATGCAGTCAATAGCTACAGAGGGCGTATGGTTTAAAGTCATGGGGCTGCCGTGGATTTTTATTACCGTCGCATTTTTTGTTATCATATACTTCATGCTGCGGCCTGAAGAAAAACTGCATATAACCCGGGAAAAGTTTGCCAGCCTGTATTTGAATTTGGGCAATACCGGCAAATCCGAAAAAATAGTGCTGACAACTCTCCTGGCCGTATTGCTGTGCCTGCCCTTGCAAAAGCTGCTGGGACTGGCATCCTTTCAAATAATGCTGCTGGGATTTTTAATCTTTCTGCTCACCAGAGTAATAGGAAAACAAGATATCGGGACAGGAATCAGCTGGGATATTATTCTTTTTATTGGCGTTATTATCGGGCTTCCGGATATTATCATTATCTCCGGGATCGCCGGCTGGGCAGAGCCGGTCATGGGATACGCGATAACATTTTTAACCAGGAGCAGCCTGACTTTTTTAATGGGCCTGACCCTGATCTTTTTTGCCCTTCGTTTTATTGATGTTACCTGGGGGTTCGCCATCGGAGCCTTTTTAGCCACCGCCACTCCCGTGCTCTACCATACTTATCATATCCATCCGACTATGGTTCTGATGATATTTACATTGGGGGGAACATTGTTCTTTACCAGTTATCAGCAACCCTGGATTCCCCAGGCCGAATCCATCATGCAAGGCAACGGATGGAATCCCCGACATCTGCGGCAGGCTGCCTGTGTATATGCCGGCGTAGTGATTCTTACGCTGATGGCCTTTCTTCCCTATTGGAAAGCAATCGGGGTAATGCCTTGATGACGCACCACTTTCCCAAATTTGGTTTATCAATCCGATACGGAAAAGCAAAAAGAGAGGCGTTGCCCCGTAAGGGACAGCGCCTCTCAATATGATTTACGATTACTTACTTAAGCTGCTCTTATCATCATCTTGCCGGCAATCCTGTATATCATCCACAAACACTTGATTGCCAATGATCTGATAAACGATCCGATACCTTTTGTTTGATAGTATATAATGGTATTTGCCGACTGGAAGATATGGACGGTTATAGGCGGGATAACGGAACGGATCGGTCCGGAGATTCCGAATATCTTCAAGCAATCCATCCAAAAGCCGGTTGGCCGCATTAACGCTGACACGCGCTAAAAACTCAAAATGGTCATACATTCTGTCATTGGCATCGGAGGCAATAATTATTTGATATAGCTTTTTATCATTACCTTCCATGCTCCGCTCCCCGAGCGATTGCTTCCCTCATGTTTTTTTCGAACTCATCAACCGTATATCCTTGAGTTCCAAGCAAACGGGAACGTTCCGTCGCAAGCAAACGCTCGGCTGTCGCCAGATCATCCTCGCGCCGGTTGAATGTTTCAATATCCATGATAACTGTATCGCCGACGCCATTTCTGGTTAAAAATACCGGGACCTTTGTTTTACGGCAAATATCAGCGATACTGTTGTAATTTTTCCGCAGCTCACTTGATGACTTAATTATTGTACCCAATTTTCTCACTCCTGATAGTCAAATTTATATCAGTATTATACCCTTATAAGACTAAAACAGCAAGAGTGAAATTGCTGATAAGTCTGATAAGTTACGGCCTTATCCACGGCTCAAATTGCGTGCAAAATTGTTGCGCGGCAATCCCTTGAGCTGCTGAGGAAAAAAGTTGAGATATAGAGTATACACCGCCGATAAAACTCCGCCGAGATCCGACCGTAGATTATCCGCATCCGGCGGGTGATGGCCGCTATAAAGCGGCGGGAGCATATCAGTGATAGGCTCCCGCCGCCGGACTTAACTTCTTCGATTATACTGC
>NZ_DCEA01000015.1:15669-22199 GCF_002316705.1 Syntrophomonas sp. UBA1041 | reverse complement strand
TCACGAATGCCTCCCAGAGACATACGCACAAACTTGCGGCCTAAAGAGCGGGCTACCGATTTGCCCAATGAGGTTTTCCCCACTCCGGGGGGGCCGACCAGACAGAGGATGGGGCCTTTCATTTTCTTGGCCAGCTTGCGGATGGCCAGATATTCGAGTATTCTCTCTTTGGGTTTTTCCAGGCCATAATGATCCGCCTCCAGTATGCCTGCGGCCACTTTGAGGTCGAGCCGGTCCCTGGTTTCAACCGACCAGGGCAGCGACAGAATCCAATCCAGGTAATTCCTCACTACCACCGCCTCCGCAACCATAGGCGGCATTTTTTCCAGTCTTTCCAGTTCTTTGTAGGCCTTTTCCCGGGCGTCTTTGGGCATATTGGCCTCTTCGATGCGCTCCCGCAATTCTTCCACCTCGCTGGTGCGATCGTCTTTTTCGCCCAGCTCCTTTTGAATAGCCTTCATCTGCTCGCGCAGATAGTACTCCTTCTGGGTCTTTTCCATCTGTTTGCGCACCCGGATATTGATCTTCCGTTCCAGCTCCAGGACTTCCATCTCTTTGGCCAGGATCTCGCACAGATACTCCAGACGCGGCCCTACTTCCAGGGCTTCCAAGATCCGCTGTTTTTCTTGAATGCGCAGGGTCAGGTGTGAAGCGGTAACATCGGCCAGACGGCCCGGTTCATCTATAGCCACCACAGATACCACGGTTTCCGGAGGGATCTTTTTGCTCATACGCACATACTGTTCAAACTGCGCGATCAAGGTTCGCATAAGGGCTTCGACCTGAGCGTCTTTTTCATGCACATCGTCATGATATTCAGCTATGGTCACCTTTATAAAAGGCTCATGATCGGTATAGCCCTTGATCTCGGCGCGATGCAGACCCTCAACCAGAACTCGCATGGTCCCTCCGGGCATTTTAAGGATTTGCCTGATCTCCGCCACCGTACCGATGGCAAAGATATCCTCTTCCTCGGGTTCATCAGTCTGGGCCTCTTTTTGTGTAGCCAGAAAAATCTCTTTGTTTTCCAGCATGGCCTCTTCGATGGCCTTGATGGATTTTTTACGCCCCACATCCAGGTGAATCACAGTATATGGAAAAACCAGCATGCCACGCAGGGGCAGCATGGCAATTTGACGGTATTCTTTAATTTCTTGCACCATTACACCTCCCAGCCATTTATTCTACTATATGTGTTCAAAAGGGGCAATATTGCATAGGATTTGCTTTTTCGCGGCAGCTATATGCCTATGATTCCATTATATGTTTATATTCTCGCAGATAAAAGCCTTATCAAACACCTGTTGCAGATCTTGAACCGGAATAATCTCAATATCAGGGAAGCTGGTGAAGATGTTGAGCCAGTTGTCCTCAGGGATAATAGCCCGTTTGATACCGGCTTTACGAGCTGCTTCGATTTTGCTTACCACTCCTCCCACCGGTTTGACCTTACCGTGTACTGAAACCTCCCCGGTCATAGCCAGGAGATGGTCTACCGGCAGACCTTGGTTGGCGGAATAAATGGCGGTAGCTATACTGACCCCGGCCGAAGGCCCGTCAACCGGAACCCCGCCAGGAAAGTTCAAATGAATATTATAATCTTTGAGTTTAAGGCCATATCGGGCTTGCAAAACCGTCAACACGTTTTCCACCGCGCCCCGGGCCATACTCTTGCGGCTGTACTTGCGGTCCGCTCCCCCCATCTCTTCCTGCTCAACTACTCCGGTAGCCGTCCACTGCCCGCGGCCGTCGTCTACCGATATGCAGTTGCATTCCACCTCGATCAAGGTACCCACATTAGCGCCATAAACGGCCAAACCGTTTACCACCCCCACGGTGGGAACATGTTTGAGTTTCACTTCCGGCCGGGGGGAAAAGCGCCCGTTGTTTAAGACCTTCTCCACCGTGCTCAGGGTGATGCGGTTATTATTATCCATTTGAGCAATTCCCGCAGCGAGCTGCACAATATTGACAGCTTCGCGGCCGTTGCCGGCATAGCGGATGATCTCATGCAAGGCCTCCTCATCGATCTCAAATTGTATCTTTTGAACCGCGCTCAGAGCGATGCGGCGGATATCTTCTTTATCGAGGGGGTTAAAAAAAACCTCCATACAGCGGGAACGCAGGGCCGGGGCTATCTCGCCGGGCATGCGGGTGGTGGCCCCCACCAGCCTGAAATCAGCCGGCAGCCCGTTCACAAAGATGTCGTGGATGTGCTGCGGTATATTGGGATCATTTTCGGTAAAATAAGCGCTTTCAAGGAGAACAATGCGGTCTTCCAATACCTTTAACAGCTTGTTCATCTGAGTGGGATGCAGTTCCCCGATCTCATCAATAAAAAGAATGCCGCCATGGGCCTTGGTGCAGGCGCCCGGCTTGGGCTGCGGAACTCCGGCCGAACCCAGGGACCCGGCTCCCTGATAGATGGGGTCATGAACCGAGCCGATCAAGGGGTCGGCGATGTTTCTCTCGTCAAATCTGGTAATAGTGGCATCGACTTCAACGAATTTGGCCTCGTTTCCAAAGGGGGAAGCCTGGTTTTTCTTGGCTTCTTCCAGTACCAGGCGAGCCGCGGCGGTTTTTCCCACCCCGGGAGGTCCGTAGATGATTACATGCTGGGGATTGGGGCCGCACAGGGCGGAGCGTAATAAATCGATGCCTTCCTCCTGACCGACCACATCCGACAGGTGGGCGGGGCGGGTCAGGCTGGAGAGCGGTTCACTGAGTTTGACCTTGCGCATCTGTCTGAGTTTATGGGTCTCTTTTTCGGCCTCCCTGACTACCACGTTTTTTCTGCTTTGCTGATTCTTCAAAAGGTTCCAGAAATACATGCCGATGATAATCGCGAAGGCCAATTGTATCAAATATAAAACTGCCCCGTATCTTATAAAGAAATCATTCAATTGCTGTTTTTCCTTCCTTCCGTTTTACAATATTATTCCCGATAGCGTATCTTTGGTATAAGGAAAATCAGCAAGTAAAAAAAGGCAGCTTTCGCTGCCTTTTCCTTATTGACCAGTGTATTATCAGTTTACTTTGCGCTTGGCTTCGACCGTCACCAAAAGAGGCTCTTCCTTTTTCTCGATGACGTCTTTGGTAACCACTACTTTGGTGATATCGATGCGGGATGGAACCTCGTACATCACATTCAGCATGATGTCTTCGATGATAGCCCTCAGTCCCCTGGCTCCAGTATTGCGGCGCAGGGCTTCCTGGGCAATGGCTTCCATGGCGTCCTCCATAAACTCCAGATCCACCCCATCCAATTCCAGCAGTTTCTTATACTGTTTGACCAGAGCGTTCTTGGGTTCTTTCAAGATGCGCACCAGAACCTGCGCGTCCAGGGCTTCCAGGGTGACAATTATGGGAACACGGCCAACGAATTCGGGGATCAGGCCATACTTAAGCAAATCTTGGGGCAGGATCATTTCCAGGATCTCGCCGATTTTCTTTTCCTGGCGGATCTTGATGTCCGCTCCGAATCCCATCACCTGATGGCCGATACGGTTTTGAATGATCTTGTCGATGCCTTCAAAAGCCCCGCCGCAGATGAACAGGATATTACTGGTATCTATCTGGATAAATTCCTGATGAGGGTGTTTGCGTCCGCCCTGCGGAGGAACGGAAGCCACCGTTCCCTCCAGGATTTTCAACAAGGCCTGCTGTACGCCTTCACCGGAAACATCCCGGGTGATACTGGGATTATCCGTTTTCCTGGCAATTTTGTCTATTTCGTCGATATAAACGATGCCTTTTTCAGCCTTTTCGATATCATAATCGGCCGCTTGTATGAGTTTGAGCAGTATGTTCTCAACATCTTCACCGACATACCCTGCTTCCGTAAGAGAGGTTGCATCCGCGATCGCAAAGGGCACATTGAGAATACGCGCCAGGGTCTGGGCCAGCAAGGTCTTACCGCTGCCGGTAGGCCCCAGCATCATGATATTGCTCTTCTGCAACTCCACATCGTCCAGTTTCATCCCCAGGTTGATGCGTTTGTAGTGGTTGTAAACCGCCACTGCCAGCGATTTTTTGGCCTTCTCCTGGCCGATAACGTAATCGTCCAGAATCTCTTTGATCTCATTGGGCTTGGGGATGTCCCCCATTTCAAATCCCAGATCGTCAGCCAGTTCCTCTTCAATAATTTCATTGCACAACTCGATGCATTCATCGCAGATGTACACGCCGGGTCCAGCGACCAGTTTCTTGACCTGGTCCTGGGTCTTGCCACAAAATGAGCATTTCAGTTGACCTTTTTCGTCCCCGTACTTGTGCATTAGTTCACCCCTCTTGGCGAGCCTCCCTATTTTTTCTGGGATTCTCTTTTGAATACCTCGTCGATGAGGCCGTAATCCTTAGCTTCTTCAGCAGTCATAAAATAATCTCTTTCCGTATCCGCCTTCACCTTCTCCAGGCTCTGACCGGTCCGCTCGGAAAGGATCCGGTTCAAAGTCGCTTTGGACTTCAGTATCTGCCGGGTACGAATTTCGATGTCTGTGGCCTGCCCCTGAGTGCCCCCCCAGGGTTGATGAATCATGATCTCTGCGTTAGGCAGGGCGAACCGTTTGCCTTTCGCTCCGGCAGCAAGCAGGAAAGCTCCCATGCTGGCCGCCAGACCTACGCATATCGTCGAGACATCCGGGCGAACATACTGCATGGTATCATAAATAGCCATGCCGGCGGTGATGGATCCACCAGGGCTGTTGATATACAAAGAAATATCTTTGTCTGGCGCCTCTGCTTCCAGGAAAAGGAGCTGGGCGATGACCAGATTGGCAACGGTATCATCCACCGCACTGCCCAAAAAAACGATGCGGTCCTTTAATAAACGGGAGTAGATGTCATAAGACCTCTCGCCCCGATTGGTTTGTTCTACTACCATTGGTATCAGGTATGACATGATTATTCACCTCTTAGTACAAAAATTATTCAAATTAAATTTTACTGTTCTCTCCGGTCTTGATTTAATCTGTTACAGGTGCTTCTGTTTCAGGAGTTGTTTCAATGATTATGGCTTTATCTAATAAATAATCTATGGCTTTATCCACCTTAAGCTGCATGGTAACACCTTCCATTATTTCTTCCAGGCGCTCCCTGGCATCCTCTATGGATAAGCCGGTATTGTTAGCCACTTCTTCTATGTGTTTGTTTATTTCTTCGTCGCTGACTTCAATCCCTTTTTCTTCAACCAGTTTTTCCAGCAGGAAATCGTATTTAACTTTGGTCTCCGCCTCCGGATACAGGGATTCACGGAGTTTATCAATGCTGCTGCCGGTGATCTGCAGGTACTGGTTCAGGTCCAGCCCCTGGGAGTTCATGCGATATTCAAACTGACGCAGCATGATATCGGCGTGCTCCTTGACAACCGCTTCAGCCACCGGTATTTCGCAGCGCTGCAGGGCCTGATTCAGCAATTCCTGGCGCATGAGGTCGCGTTTTCTGCCCTCAGCCTGTTCCAGCAGGTTTTGCTTGATGCTGCCGCGCAGTTCTTCAACAGTTTCAAATTCGCTTACCTCTTGTACAAAACTGTCATCCAAATCCCTGATTTGTTTGGTTTCAATCTTATTGACCTTTATTGTGAAGACCGCTTCCTTGCCGGCCAATTCTTCGGATTGATAATCTTCCGGAAATTTTACGGTGACATCTTTTTCTTCACCGGTTTTTACACCCACGACCTGCTCTTCATAACCGGGAATAAAGGTATTGGAGCCTAACTCCAGAGGATAGTTTTCGCCTTTACCGCCGGCGAAGGGCACCCCGTCGATAAATCCTTCAAAATCATGGTACACGGTGTCCCCGTTTACCGCAGCTTCATCATCCGCTTTCACCACCAGCTGAGCATAGCGAGTCTGCATATCATTGATTCTGTTTTCCACATCCTGATCGGTGACCTCAAATGCGGGTACTGAGATTTCAATACCTTCCAGATCGCCCAGAATAACCTCGGGTTTGACCGGAATGCGGGCTTTAAAAGTAAACGCCTCGCCGACGTTGATTTCGTCGATGTCAAAAGTGGGCTGTGCGATGGGCACAATCTCAAGCTGCTTGACAGCTTCTTCATAGGCCAAGGGCACGATATATTCTATAGCATCCTGGTAGAGGATCTCGGTTCCGAAACGGGCTTCCAACAGTTGGCGAGGAACGCGGCCCTTACGAAATCCAGGCAAGGATACCTCTTTCACAACCTTAAGATAAGCCTTTTGCAGACCTTCTTCCAATTGCTCGGCATCAACCTCTACCGCTATGTATGCTTCACTGTGTTCTATTTTTTCTAACCTGGCTTCCATTTATGCTCCTCCTAACTGCTACCAATTATTATCATTGCTCAGCATTGCCACAATGTTATTAGATTATCCCTGATTTACCAATTTGTAAATACATAATAAATCCTGATAAAGAATTTACCCTAATTATAACAAAAACACAACACCCCGGCGCAAGCCGAGGTATAGGATGCAAATGGAGCGGAAGACGAGATTCGAACTCGCGACCCTCGCCTTGGCAAGGCGATGCTCTACCACTGAGCCACT
>NZ_DCEA01000015.1:5640-15588 GCF_002316705.1 Syntrophomonas sp. UBA1041 | reverse complement strand
AGCGGAAGACGAGATTCGAACTCGCGACCCTCGCCTTGGCAAGGCGATGCTCTACCACTGAGCCACTTCCGCATGCACTTTTCTATAATATACAGTATATCCGCCCTTGTCCATAAGTCAAGTCAGGAAGCCTACAATTTTTTCACCTGTCGGCCTGCATTCGCTTGATGGTAGCTGCATCCAGACGCCCGCTGAGCGGCAGCCCGGCCTGGTCCTGATAAGCTGACAGGGCTTCCTCCCAGGCCTGGGCATCCTGCCGGTCAGCCGGCATATACCCCTGAGCAATGAGAGCTTCCCGGACAAATGCTATATCCTCTTCGGTCAGTAAATCTATTCTGGCTTCGCCATAGCTCGAATCATTGGGGGCGTTACTGTAGTATTGCCGGGTACTGATGGTCAGCTGCTGTAATTCGCGCAGGTCGCTGTTGGCGGCTTTTTGCGCCTCCAAGATGTCTTTCACCGTTTTTTCCAGGCCCTGCATCACCTCGACTGAACTGGCCGCCGTTTCCAGGCGGTCTGTGTCCGGATAACGGCTTTCAGTCCCACAACCTGACAGGGCAAAAAGCAGCAGTATGATCAACAGCCCCCTAATCCGCACCGCAAAACACCTCTCCTGAATGTGATATATACCTTTAAGATATATATCGTCGCAGGAGAGGCGTAATTTTAGTGCCCTTAGCGGTTTATCCATTTATGAATTCATGATGCTGAGATAGAGCGGGGTGGTCATATACCCGACCGGCTGATTGAGATCCTCCAGACGCTGGAAACACTCGCGGGTCTTTTCGGGCTGCTCCATCTCGTAATAGACCCATCCCAGGTAGAACAAAGAGTCATCATAATAATTGCTGTTGGGAAACAGGTTCAGGTAATTGCTGTATAAACGCTCAGCCCGGGGATAGTCTTTTTGCAGGAATGATATCCTGGCCAGGTAATACTGGGCTTCGCGATGCAGATAGTCCTGGCTCCCCATAGCGACCACCATTCCCAGATTGCTGGAGGCAGTTTTGAAGTCGGCCTCCAGATATGCGTTGAGTCCCTTCTCATAGTAGAATCTTTCCTGGTGTTCATCATAATAAGAGCCGCCCATTTCATCTTCCGCATAGCCGGGGACGTTGGAGAGGTCGATGGCCGGCGCCTCTGTTTTTTGTGGGGCTTGCGGCGGGGCCGCATACTCGACACTGGCCAAGCTCTGCAGCGGTATATCGACGTGCTGCTGATTTAGAGCGGGCACTGTGTTTTGATGCCAGGCAGCTCCGCCCATGACCAGCATCAGACATGCTGCCCCGGCCACTATCTGCCAGGATTTGCTGTGGGGTTTCTTCGGGGCAGTTCTGCTCATGATCGATTCAGGGACTTTGGGAAGAGTTGCCCGGGTGGACGAGGTTGTCGCGGCCAGATAGCCCAGGAGGTTCTCATTGCTGCAGTCGATTTCCAGGCCCTTATTCCAGGCTCGCTGCGCCCGGTTGCGGTCCCCGTTGGCCAGATAGCACAAGCCCAGGAGCTGATACAGGCTCACAAAACCATCCTGCTCCAGCTTGAGTTCCTGCAGCATATCCATCGCGGCGGAATAGTTTTTGCGTTCCATCTGATCAATAGCCTCATCGAAACGCTTTATCCAGAACTGGAAGGATGGTTTCTTAATCTCCGCCAAGCGTTTTAAAACAGCACTGCCGGCCGTCTTAGTCTCCCTAGCCTGCTCCCACCATGTGACCGCCTGCTTGAAGTCGCCCAGACGGAAACTGCATTCTCCCGCCATCTCCAGCCACTGAACATCTGCTGCATCGGCATGCTCATTCAGCACCGCCAGGGCTGCGGAAATCTCATGGGCTTCCATTTTGGCCAGGGCCAGTTCCAAGAAATCGTTGTTGTTGTCACTGTTATTCAATCAATACCACCCCCTTACTGCTAAGTTCCACACCAGTCTATAAATACCTTCCATTTTTTGTAAGTCAAATTCCCCCAAATTGCGGCTTTTATAGTTGTCATCAGCCAGGGTTAGCACAAATAAGCATATAGAAACAGAGTCAATGAGGAGCGTGATCAAATATATGTATACGTCGCGATTTTTGCGCCTTACCCAGCCACACATGCAGGGCCCGGACGTTCTGGCCATCAATCAGGCTCTGCATAATCTGGGGTACTTGCGCGTGAAGGCAGACGACATTTTTCATGCCGAGACTGAGCAATCTCTGCGCCAATGGCAGGAAAAAGTCGGAATAAATCCGGATGGGGTGGTCGATCCCGATGTATGGTGCCGCCTGTCCAGCCAGTGTGTAATGACTTATGAGCAGATCGTGGCTGCCCAGCGTTACCCGGCCATAACTATAGACCTGCAAAGCCGCCGGCTGTTCTTTTTCAACAGCCCCGAGACATCCCGTACCTACCCGGTGGCCATAGGCAAGAGAAGCACTCCCAGCCCGCCGGGCAACTGGACCATTGTGCAGAAGGCCTTAAACCCCGGAGGTCCGTTCGGAGTCCGCTGGATGCGTCTGAGCGTTCCCTGGGGAGGCTACGGCATACACGGCACCAATAATCCCCGCTCCATCGGAAGGCTGGCCAGCCACGGCTGCATACGCATGTATAACCGGGATGTGACTGGACTGTATGACCAGGTTCCTCTGGGTACGCCGGTATATATTATAGGGGAGAGCCTGACCGGGCGGGTGATGCAGCAGGGCGCCCGGGGAGGAGATGTTTCCATAGTTCAGCGCCGTTTGCGCCGGTTAGGGTACTACAAATACAAAATAGACCGGGTCTTCGGACCCAAAATGCATGACAGCGTAGTGCGTTTCCAGCAGGCCAGCAACCTTACAGCTGACGGGGTAATCGGCCCCGAAACCTATGTGGCCATACAAAAAGCCCTGGATATGCGCAGCAACGATATCGACCCGTAATCAATCACTTCCTTTTATATAGCGCTACGCTATATGGTGAATACGGTATATTCAGCCGGGGTATAAGCCGCTGCTATTCCCAGCAAAACTGTGCCGGGAGGTCGGGGAGGCGGAACAATCTATCACAGCAGATGATACCCCCGGTTGGCGTTGCTGTTAATTCCAGACCAGGCTAAGCTCGAAATTGACACCTTCTCCTGAGGGATGATAATATATAAGAGCTCGGGGCGTGGCGCAGCTTGGTAGCGCGTCTGATTTGGGATCAGAAGGCCGCAGGTTCAAATCCTGTCGCCCCGACCATGAAGAATATCGAACCCGCCGATGCTGGCGGGGTTTTGTATGGGGCGCTTTTTCTGATCTCAGGATGGCGTCCCATACTATGTTCCGCATTATCCCTTATTATTGGCTGGGCGCATGTGCGCAGGAAATTTATCGAAGCATTAAGGACATTGCCGGCTGCCCAGAAAGACCAGCCTGTGGCAGCCAGTGTGGGGCTTGATTACTTCAATCGATTTATTTGCCATTGAACGGCAACTGAAAGAGCTATCCAGCCAGGATCCTGGCGGTCAACAATCATGACGGAATGTTCACCATTTATGTGGAAAAGAGCGGATTGGCATAAACTTCAAAATTTTTGGATTGACAAAACTGAAAGGGAGAATATAATATATTAATAATCATATAAGTTTACTAGGTTATAACGGTTGACCAGACATCTGGAGACCAGGTCGCATTGCCAAAATGCCGACTGGTCTTTTTTTCTTTCTGTAACGGAATTATTGTGTTAAAACTGCTGCGCAGTTTCTTCCGATGCTTAAAGGACACAGGTTGAATCTTAAGGCAGAGGGATGGGGAAGATCAGTTGGAATTCAAATTCATATGGAGGGAGAAAAATGAGTTCGGAAAGATTTTTATTTACCTCGGAATCGGTGACCGAAGGCCATCCTGACAAGCTGGCCGATCAGATTTCTGACGGTATTCTGGACGCCATTTTAGCCGGCGACCCGGAGGGCCGGGTGGCGGTGGAAACCCTGGTCACCACCGGTCTGGTGGTGGTGACCGGAGAAGTGAGCACCGCAGTCTATATCGACATCCCCAGGATTGTCAGAGAAACCATTAAAAAGGTCGGCTATACCAGGGCCAAATATGGTTTTGACGGAGATACCTGCGCGGTCATAACCACTCTCGACGAACAATCGCCCGATATCGCCCAGGGGATTGACCGCTCGGCGGAAACCAAAAGCAGCCAGTTGCAAGCTGACCAGCTGGATCTGATCGGGGCGGGAGACCAGGGCCTGGTTTTTGGTTATGCCAGCAACGAAACTCCGGAATACCTGCCTCTGCCTATCGTATTGGCCCATCGGCTGACCAAACGGCTGGCCGAGCTGAGAAAAAACCGAATACTCCCTTATTTAAGGCCGGACGGCAAGAGCCAGGTAACGGTCGAATATGAAAACGGACAACCGCTGAGAGTGGACACGGTGGTGATTTCAACCCAGCATCATCCCGACCTGGCTCTCGACGATATTAGAAAAGATGTGATTGAGCAGGTGATTAAGCCGGTAATTCCCAGTCATCTCTTGGACAGCGACACCAAATATTACGTGAATCCCACCGGCCGGTTTGTGATCGGCGGTCCCCAAGGCGATTCCGGATTAACGGGCCGGAAAATCATTGTCGATACTTACGGAGGTTACGCGCGGCATGGCGGCGGCGCCTTATCCGGCAAAGACCCCACCAAAGTCGACCGTTCCGGAGCATATGCGGCCCGGTATGTGGCCAAGAATATTGTGGCCGCCGGTCTGGCCGAGAGGATCGAGATCCAAATTGCCTATGCAATCGGGGTGGCTCATCCCGTGTCCATATATGTGAATACTTTTGGGAGCGGAAAAATCGGTAATGCACAGTTGATTAACCTGATTAACCAGTATTTCGACCTTCGTCCGGCCGGGATCATCAAGGAGCTCGATTTAAGACGCCCCATTTACCAACAGACCGCCGCTTACGGGCATTTCGGACGGACGGATATAGATCTACCCTGGGAGCGGCTGGATAAAGTCGACCAGCTCAAACAGGCCGGCAGCCTGGGAAAGGTCGGTTAACAGGGAAGATGGTAGTAATTGTATCAGTCATGAAAGGAGATTGTAGACATGGCAACGGAAGAAAAAATCAGAAAACCTAAGATCGACCCCGACTGGCGGAAAAAAGAAGAAAGTTTTTTTGAAATATTGAAAAAATATCCCACCGTCTCCCCTTTTATCATTACACAGATTGACGTACAGCGGCGCGGGGTGCATTATACCGACGCTGCGCTTGCCCGGCTCGACCCCGCGATTCATCAGATCACCAAGCCGCATTTCGCGGTATATGAGGGCAGGGGGATTCCCACGTCGCTGCTGCTGCGCGACGGCACCAGCATCATCGTGTCGGAGACCAGCACGCAAACGTGGCGCGACCCTTATCTAATCGACGTGGTGGACGGGAAAACCGTGCTGGTGGATGAAGACCGGATAATCGACGAGGTCGAGTATTGGGAAAAACCTCAATTTTTCGACAAAACCACAAGCCGGGGCACACCGATGAAAGAGGTGCTCGACGCCCGCCCGCAGCGATATTCCGTGTCAATGAGCAATTACTGCCACTTCTGGGCCGTACCAGGTCACGGCTGCAAATACTGCGGTATCGGGGCAGGCGGTGTGCGGTACAAAGGCAAGGCCAACGAGCGCTTCAACGCGGACGATCTTCGCGAAACCATGCTGGAGCTTGTTAAGGAAAAAGGACGCTTTGTGGGCGTAATTCTGACGGGTGGCAGCATTTTCAGCGGCAACGAGCCCTTCGACGACGAGCTCGAGGGGTATATCGCGGCGCTGAAAGTACTCGGCACGGTGTTTGAAACGCCGCGTTTCCCAAGCCAGGTCAACAGCACCGCGTTTAATCGCAAGCAGCTTGAACGGCTTTACTATGAAACCGGTTTGACAAGTTATACCACCGATCTTGAGGCCTTCGACGAGCGGATTTACAAATGGCTCTGCCCTGGAAAAGCGGCGTACATCAGCTATGACGAATGGAAGCGCCGTCTGTACGATGCGGTAGAGATTTTCGGCAAAGGCCAAGTCAACACCGGCATTGTGAGCGGGGCTGAACTGGCCACGCCCCACGGCTTCACCTCGGAGGCCGAGGCGATTCGCGTGGACCTTGAGGAGGCGGAAGAGCTGGCAAGCCACGGCGTGGGGTTAAAGCACGACGTTTGGAACGTGGTGCCGGGCTCGATTTTCTGGAATCAGAATCCCCCATCACTCGATTATTACGTGCATATCACAAAAGGGTTTTACGATATCCTGCAGAAATACCGGATCCCGACTTATATGGACAGCTATCGCAAATGCGGAATGCACCCGAATGTAAACTTAGACCGGATATAGGAGGCGCGTCATGTCATTTCAATTATCGCCGGAAGCTATCGCGGCGTTTCGCTCGCCAGATTCTGTTAAAATCATTGCCACCGTCGGAAAGGACGGCGCCCCGCACGCGGTGCCGAAGGGTCTGATCACGATTCTGGACGATGGCAGCGTTGTGGTTTACGAGCTTCTGGAAACCTCACAGACCCAGAAAAATCTGGTGTACAGCATCTGGTTTCATAAGACCGTCGCTGTCACCGCGGTGACGCCCGATCATAAAAGCTACCAGATCAAGGGTGTGCCCCAAAAAGCGATTATCGCCGGGCAACTGTTTTTAGACGCATACGACAAGGTGCAAAAGCTGCTCGGCGAGGATGTTGACCTTTCGGCGCTGTGGCTGATCACCCCGGAAACGGAAAGAGAACAGACCTTTTCAACCCGACAGGCGTATGAAAGAGCGGCACATCCGTATGAAATCCACATTGACCATATTACCAAGGAGGAGTACAAATGAAAATGCGTGTTTACAAATGGATTGCGGTTGTTTTGCTCGCGGTCGGCATGCTGTCCCTGTTTGGCTGCGCCAAAAAGGCGGATAATACCGCCACCGCGCCTGTCACGCCCGCCGGGGAACTGAACACGGCCACCAAGCTGGTCGTGGGCCACAACTTAAACTATTTCCCAATCATCGTTGCGTATGAAAAGGGCTTTTTCAAGGAAGAATTCGGCGATAAAGTCGAAGTGGAAATCCCGCATTTTGCAAACGGCCCCGCTCAAAACGAGGCTGTCACCACCAACCAGATCGATATCGCCAACATGGGCGATATGCCCACGATCCAGGTCTGGGGCAACGGTGTGGATATCCAGGTGATATCCTATCTCTGGGAATCGCCCAAGGGATACAGCATGATCGCCAACAAGAAGTCGGGCATCCAAAAGCTTGAGGACATCAAAGGCAAGAAAATCGCCATTCAGTTCGGCTCAAACTTTCACAAGGCCTTGCTCAACATAGTTCGTACGTTGGGTTATTCCGAGAACGACATCGAAATGCTGAACCTGCAGAAAGCCGAGGGCGTCACCGCCCTTACCCAAGGCGTGATCGACGCGGCGGTGCTGGATGAACCGCAGCGCTCGAAGCTTTTGGCGCGTGACGACATGGTCGAGGTTTCGACGACCGAAGGATACGACAAGATCATGGTCGTCGCGTATGGCCGCGGAGAGTATTTGAGGAAAAACCCCGAAATCGTCGCCCGCTATCTCAAGGTAATCAACCAAACCAACAAGTGGATCGCGGGAAATCTTGACGAGTCGGTCCAAATCGTGGCCAAATTTATGGGCAGCGAAGACCTCGAAGGTACCCGCAAATACTATATCGACAAAGTTTGGAAGGTCGGCGTAGATCAGGATCTGGTCGATGCGTTGAACAATACCATCGAATTCAGCCTGGATCAGGGCTTTATTACCAAGCAGCTTGACGCGGACGATCTTGTGGACGACACTTATGTGAAATTAACAGGGCTCGGACAATGAATAAATCAGAAAGACCGAGACGAAACGAAAAGGTCGGACAGATTATAGATTACGCGCTTTTCTTGGTCGCACCGCTATTTGTGATTGCCGTCTGGCAGGTCCTGGGCGATGGCGGGCACCTAAATCTGTCAATCCTGCCGACGCCGCAGAAGATTATGGAGACCATGGTGTCCTACGCGAAAAGCGGATTGCTGTCTGAACATTTCGCGAGCAGCTTTAGCCGCGTAGGCGCCGGGTTTCTTCTCGGCGGCCTGACCGGCTTGATTTTCGGGACGCTGCTCGGTCTTTCTCCGTGGTTTAACCGGCTGTCAGCTGTCATTCTCGGCGTGCTCCGGCCAATTCCTATGGTGGGTCTGGTGCCGCTTTTCATCCTGTGGTTCGGAATCGGCGAAAAATCCAAAATTCTGGTCATTGCCGTGGGCGCTTTGTGGCCGGTGCTCTTAAACACCGAGCAGGGCATCCGAAGCACCGACTCAAAATACCTTGAAGTGGCGCGGCTTTTGAAAAAGGACCGGTTCACCATTCTGCGCCGCATCATTTTTCCGGCGGCCGTGCCTGAGCTTGTCACCGGGTTCCGGCTGGGACTCAGCACCGCATGGCGCGGCGTGGTGGCTGCCGAAATGATCGGCGCGACCCGCGGCGTCGGATATATCATCTCCTACGGCAGGGAAATGTCCCTGCCCGCAGCCATGTTCCTCGGGCTGTTGACCATAGGCGTGGTCGGCATTTTAATCGACATCCTGCTGGCCCGACTGCAGAATAAGATCATCAAGTGGGCATAACGTGGATAAAGGAGACATGACATGGAGCCGTTTTTAAACATCCAGCACGTGCAGAAGACGTTTTCTCTGTCCGGAAGCAATCTTGAGGTGCTGCGCGATATTGATCTCGATATCCCCGAAGGCAGCTTTTACAGTATCGTAGGGGCGAGCGGATGCGGAAAAAGCACGCTTTTGCGCATTATGGCAGGGCTTGAATCCGCGACGGAGGGTTCCGTCCGTCTGCGCGGGCGCGAGGTTAAAGAGCCGACGCTGGAAATCGGCATGATCTTTCAGGAATCGAGGCTGTTTCCCTGGCTGTCGGTGCGTGAAAACATCCGCTTTGGCATCTTCAAAACCTCGCCGGAAGACCGGCAACAGATCGACGAGCATATCAAGCTTGTAGGTCTCACTGGTTTTGAAACGGCGCTGCCCGGACAGCTTTCCGGCGGCATGCAGCAGCGGGTCAGCATCGCGCGGGCACTTGTGAACCGCCCCGATGTGCTGCTTCTCGATGAGCCGTTTGGCTCTTTGGATGCCTTTACGCGCATCAACATGCAGCAGGAGATCTTGAAAATTTGGGAGCAGGAAAAAACAACCATAGTTCTCGTCACGCATGATATCGATGAAGCGGTGTTCCTTGCCGACCACATTGTGCTGATGTCTCGCCGCCCCGGGACCATCAAGAAAATTGTGAAAAGCGATATGGCGCACCCGCGCAAGCGCAGCAGTTACGAGTATACCAGACTGCGAAACGAGATCTATCAGGAATTTTTCGCGGAATTCAAGACCGATATCGAATATTCTATTTAGATAAGGAAACTGTCCTCCCATTATCTGCCGGCATAACACATTATCAGCCGACCAGACAGCTGGAGACCAGGTTGGATTGCCCAATGCCGACCGGTCTTCTTTTATTTCTGTGCGGGATTATAACGAGCAGTGGCTTGAAACTGCTGCGTAGTTTCTTCCGATGCCTAAAAAACCATAAGTTGAATATTAAGGCAGGTGATCGAACCGGAAGAGGTTATTAATGAATCTTATCAAATCCGGAAAACCCAGGGAGAAAGCAAACACCCTTATTTTAAGCACCTCGACCGCCTAGCCAATTAACCCGTTATTATATACAAGGGCGAGTTTTTCGCCGAAGCGGAGAAGCCTTTCAGTTATACGATATGAACGGGAATCAAGCTGAAGTGATAAACCGATTGAACTCGAGTAAAATGACCTCAACCAGGTTTTTATATTGAATAACCGGCAGGCCTGGCAAAGTCCCGGACCTGTTTTTGTCTGCCTGTCTGCTGCGAATTGGTCCTCCTAATATTAAGCAATTACCTTTTATTGGGGATCACCCCCGCATACGCG
>NZ_DCEA01000015.1:0-5471 GCF_002316705.1 Syntrophomonas sp. UBA1041 | reverse complement strand
ACCCCCGCATACGCGGGGACCACTGGATCACTTCGCCTCGGTCGCCGCCACCGGCAGGATCACCCCCCCATACGCGGGGACCATTTTATTAGAAAATACAAGATTGAACAACAAAAGCGTACGCATACGCTTTGGGCATCTATATAGCACCACCTCCCAGGATGGGTATTTGAAAAACAAAAAAGCCCGGCTCCCGTCAGGCCCAAAATTTCTTACTTTTTTCTTAAAGCTCCTTTACTTATGCGCATTTAATGCGTATAATAATGCCATGAGGTGCGCACATGAAACGGAGGGACTTAATCAAAAAACTAGAAAACAACGGTTGGTGGAAAGCACGGGAAGGTGACAACCACACTATCTACACTAACGGGGAACGGTCAGAGCCAATCCCCAGACACAAAGAAATCAACGAGATAACAGCTAAGGCAATCCTCAAGAGAGCGGGGCTGAAATAAACTCCGCAGAAAGGAGTAATGACAATGAAAACCGCATACCCTGTTATTTTAACACCCGCAAAAAGAATGTACGCCGTAACAATTCCCGATCTGGATATATCTACTCAAGGCGCCGATATACCTGAAGCCATCTCTATGGCCCGGGACGCTATCGGCATGTGGATCTGCTATGAACAGGATGAGGGCAGAACCATCCCTGCTCCTAGCGATATTGCCAAAATTAAAACAAATGCAAAGGAAACAAAGACCCTCGTGGACATCGACATCGAAGAGTATCGCCGCGCCCACGATAACCGCACTGTCCGTAAAAATCTCACCTTACCAAGCTGGTTAAACGAACGTGCGGAAAATGCCGGCATTAATTTTTCCCAAGCCCTGCAAAAAGCCTTAAAACAGCAATTAGGGATTGAATAACAAAAGAGCCGGGGGAACGCCTGGCTCTTTCAACTTCCATAGGTTTGGCACTCTCCTGATTGTGGATCGTTTTCTTTTTTTACGTCCTTTGCTTTGACCTTTTTATTCTGTCTGCCCCCGTAGCAACATGGGCTTTTAATTCTTCCAGCGGATCAAGCCGCGGCTTTAGCGGACCGCGCCAGATATCGATCAAATAAGCTGATCTTCTTCGTTAAAAAAGCTGCGATATCCCAATTGCAGCATTAAAATAACTGTCAAGGCCACCGCTCCAAGTATTCCCAGCATTATTGCTATCTGATAAGCGACCGCGGTTGCGGGCAAAGTACCGGACAAGATCTGGCCGGTCATCATTCCGGGGAGGAAAACAATCCCCATACCGACCATGGAATTGATGGTCGGCATGATCGCGGCGTCAAAGGTGCTGTTAATAATCGACCTGGTGGCCATTTGCGGAGTTGCGCCCAGAACCAGGGCTTCTTCAACCAGATTCTTCTGTGTCGTCATGCCTTCGACCAGGGACTTGACGCCTAATGATATCCCGGTCATAGAATTGCCCACAATCATCCCGGCGATGGGTATAAAATACTGGGGATCATACCATGGATTGATGCGCACAACTACGAACAGGAAGTAAAACAGACAGGACAATGTCCCGGCCGTCATGGAGAAAGCAATGGTTTTTTTAAGCTCATGCGACAACTCTGCTTTGAACTTATTAAATACGGTATAAATCGCAAAACACTCCATCAATGCTATGATTGCTGCCGTTATCACCGGACTGGGCTTATCGAACACAAACGCGAGTATAAAACCCGCCAATATAAGCTGCACGGTCATCCTTACAGAAGAAATAAGGATCTCTTTTTCACGTTTGATCCCCCTCTGTTTAATGATCAAAAGCACCATCAGCACAAAAATATAGGATAGCATCACCTGCCATATATCCAGATTAATTATTCCGTTCATATACCGCTCTCCTGCTTATAATCTTTCCGTCCGATATTTCGATAATCTCATCTGCATATTTTTCAGCTAGCGCTTTTGAATGGGTAATCATCACCACAGATTTGCGGGTCGTTTCTATGTGCTCTGAAACCATCTTGATGATGGCGTCTTCCGTATCGTCATCCAGCGCGGACGACGGTTCATCCAAAAGATATACTGCCGGATCGCACAGAAACAGCCGTCCTAATGCCAGCCTCTGTTTTTCCCCGCCCGACAGCTGATATACAGGCGTTTCCAAATCTTTATGGAGCCGTACCCCGGAAAGGATTTTATACAGTTCGTCATCACCAGGGCTTTCTTTTTCTTGAAATCTTAAGGCTATGGTCAGATTGTCCCTTAACGTTCCTTCGTACATGGCGGGATTCTGGGACAGCATCATAACATTCCGGCGATGCTCTACAGATTTTATTTGCTTCAGGTCTTTGCCATCAAACAGAATTCGTCCCCGGGTTGGAGATATCATCTTGTTCAGCATTCTCAGAATGGTTGTTTTCCCGCCGCCGCTCGGGCCGAGAAGAACGGTAAGTCCTCTACTTATAGATAAGTTTGGAATATCAACTATGTCTTTGTACTTAACCTCAATTAACTCGAACATATTACGTCTCCTTTGCGCCCATTGCATTGACGGGGGCCATGATGCATTTCTCCGCTTCATCAAGTTCTTCTTCGCCCGCTGTTGCAGTCACATATTATTTTCTGACCGTACCGCCGGTATTTTCATTATAGCTGTTATTATGGCTCCTACGTTTTGGAATGTAGATCCTAAAAAATGTTTTAGAGCAATGCCTGCACCCCGGCCTTATCCGCCATCGCCAGAGAGCATATTGGCATAGATAATCCGATGGCCGTAAAAACTCTTTGCAGCAAATCAATAGCCATTTCCTTCCAGCGGCATATGATGTAATAATCATGCCGAAAGCAGGTGATGGGTTTGAATTACCGGGTTTGCTTCGCCGCTTACCTGCGGCGCCGGGGCCGCAGGGATGCAACAGTAAAAAGCTATGTGCTGGCCTTGGCAGAGTTCTGTAAATACAGCGGCTGTCAGGGAAGAAAACGCAGTTTGTGCAAACGGCTGGCGCCCGGGCAAGTGGAGGCTTATAAACTCTACCTCTTGAGCCGGCGGGGGCTGCGGCCCTCCACTGTGAACCGGCGCCTTTCGGCATTATCAGCCTTTGCCAGGTTTCTCATGGAGAAGAGGAGGCTGTCCTCTAATCCCCTCGAACTGGTCCCCCGCGCCGGACGTAAAACGCCCTCAACCGATGAAATACGGACTTCCTGGGAGGGTGTTCAGCGGCTCCGCGCCGAGGCACATAAAGATGTATTGAATATTCGGGATCGTGCGGTGGTGGAATTGCTTTATGCGGGATTGACGGTCAGAGAGATGTGCGGCCTGAAACATGAGCAGGGCTGGAGCCCGGACAACAACACCATTAAAGCGGGAGAGCGTCCGGTTTCCCTGCATGCCGGGGCAATCACAGCCCTTAAGCATTACATGATTTTAAGGCCGATTTTGCGGGGCGGCTACCTCCTGGTCGGCGCCGGGCCGGGATGTTCGCTGAAGCCGGGCAGTGTTTACGGTATTATACGCCGTTTGGCCCGGATATGCGGTATTAAGACAGGAGTCAGGGATGTGCGGCTGGCCGGTTATGCAGCTGAGGTCTATGGATTCAGCCCCGCCGGCATTTCGGCGGCCGTGGCGGCATAGAGCTGAATTGGCAAATCGGGCCGAGCTGAAAAGGGCTCCGCTCAGGACATTTGCGGCTGAAGCTGCGCATTAAAACAGACCCGGAAACAGGTTCCACGGGACCCTGACTCGACCTCTATGCAGGCCTGGTGGCGCTTGGCAATGCTGTGGCATACCGATAAACCCAATCCGGTGCCATTTTCTTTGGTGGTAAAAAAGGGAACCCCGATTTGGTCCAGGATCTCGCGGGGTATCCCGGCGCCCCGGTCAATAACCTCCAGAACCGCCCGGTCGCCTTCAGTCACGGTGCGTATGGTCAGGGTGCCGCCGCTTAACATGCTCTCCAGGCCATTACGCGCCAGGTTTAAGACCAGCTGGCGGATTTCCTTTTCGTCCAGCATCAGCACGGGGATTTTCCCTAATTCCAGCTGCAGGTCTTTGTCCTGTGAGCGGGCATCGGCATTCAACAACGGATAGATACTGTTAAGGATGCGATTGAGACTGACAGGCTGCAGGTCGGCTTTTTTGTCCCGGGCCATGAGCAGATACTCGGTAATGATCAAATTGACCCGGTCGATCTCCTCGATCATGAGGTCGAAATAGTCCCGTTCCGCCGTATAGAGCTGGTTCTCGCTCATAATCTGTAAAAATCCGCGGATGCTGGTTAGGGGATTGCGCACCTCATGGCCGATGCTGGCAGCGATCTCCCCCACCAGGTTTAGCCGGTTGAGACGGAGCAGTTCCTGCTGCATCTGCCTGCGTTCGGTAATATCTGCAATCGAGGCTACCCGATGTCTATTGCCAGGGATCAGCGCTATGGTCACCAGAACGTCTTTTACCAGTCCGTGCTGGTCTCTCACTTTGCTTTCAAACCGGATCGGCCCCGGCTCCAGATTTAGCGACAGCCGTTGTTCACAGTGCTTGATATGATCCCAATCATCACTGCAGAAGAATTCTGTCCACAACCGGACCCCTTCTATCTCAGCTTTACTGCAGCCACACAATTTCTCAAACTCCGAGTTAGCCAGGTTGATCAGGCCGTCTTCTCCATAAATGATCATGGCCGTGCCGGTATTCTCAAAAATGGTGCGGTAATAGGCCTCGGATTCCCGAACCGCTTCCTGCATCTGCCATTGGGCGCCGGCATTTCTGCCTACCAGCTGCAGCTCGACCAGTACCCCCGAGTTGTTGTACAAAGGCTGCACCGACCATGGCATCCAGGTCAACTCTCCTTGCATATCTACAAACCGCCAGGTGTAAGTTCCGGTAGTGTTGCCCCCCCGGCATGACTGCAAGGTATCTTTTATCCCCTGACGGTCTATTTCCGCAGCGATAGCCAGAAAGCTGCGCCCTATATAGTCGCTGCTGATTCCCCCGAAATGGCGGCAGAAGGGCTCATTGGCGAAAATGATCGTGGCATCTGGTTTCACTCTGCACACCAGATGCTCCTGATTGGAAACCACATGGTTATAGCGGGCTTCGCTTAATGCCCAACGCTCCTGAGGTTCCATATTATCGTAGATATCCATATCGATTGTTGCCGATGATTCAGGGGAATCAATCAGCATAATATGGTCGTCCGGATTGCCGTCCATACTGCGAACACGATGCGACTCGGTCCAGCCTCTGCCTTTTGCTTTTATCATAGCATCCCCGTCTCGATTGAATATTTGCCTATTTTTGGTACTTTGATATTGATTGCACTAACCCCTTTAGAAATTTTGACATACTTTGTCGCTTTTATACCATAAATTCACCTTTATTATGACAAAATTGTTATTTATTTATAAGTATAAGCCGCGTCATTCGGCCATATAATATGAGTTAGGCTACTTTGGGCTGAGCGGCAACAAGTGATTTGAAACAATTGAAAGTATTTCTTGTATTGGGCCATTAAAAAAGGTATAATACAC
>NZ_DCEA01000102.1:0-16622 GCF_002316705.1 Syntrophomonas sp. UBA1041 | reverse complement strand
GGGCCGGAGATCACCACGCCGATGTTCAGCCGCTCTCGGCGCAAGACACCGCCATTATGAAGAAGGTATACAGCGGTGAATGGGCCTGGAAACGCAGGGCAGTAATAGTCGCCCTGGACAACGGGCGGATGGTGGCAGCGTCGATGAATGGCATGCCGCACGGCGCAGGGGCTATACGAGGCAACAATTTTAAAGGACATTTCTGCATTCATTTTCGGGATAGTATGACTCACAGCTCCCGCAGCAGGGATACAGCCCATCAGGTCATGGTATGGAAAGCAGCCGGGGTATTGGAAGAACAACTGACAGGGTTGAATGCCGAACAAATCATAGAGGTGGCTTTGGAGGCCATTGCTCACGAAGATCCCTACATCCTGGAAAAGGTTACCCAGGGTGAAGGAAAAGAACTGTTGTTGCAGGGCCTGCCAACCATCGCCTGGCTGAAGACCCAATCACTGCAACCGATTGATGAACTGCATTTTACCGCCACGGTACAACTGATAAAACGGGGCAATATCAAGTCCGAATCGCGGGTTCTAAATGTGGAAGTAAAACAGGCGCCGCTGCATCTCCTGGTCTCATCCAACTCACTGCTGCCCTTGATGCAGTAAGTATTGAGCGTACGCTTGAACCCGATATTACGGTCGGCCCCGGTGTGTTTAACTAAGGCTCAACCCGTTCATCCAGTTCAACCCAACAGCCGGTTATGGCGCGCAGGCATTTGGGACAAAGAGTGTCAAATCCCATCTCACGGCATATTAAAACACATTCTATGCAGATTGGCTTTAAACATAAGGTGCAGATTTCTATGGTTTCTTCGGCCTGGTGATAAATGCAAGACATGAGAACGCTCCTCCCCAGATATGATTATAGCTGAATCTATGTTGCGGTTGCCATGCAACTCTGAACGCACCGGGAATTTTCCTACCTTTCCCGGTGCAGCATTTCAATAACGGCCTGATCGGTAGGAAAAGCCAGGGCGGGAATTTCATTCAAAGCGAAATAAGCGACCATGTCAAGGTCATCACCTGCCTGAGGCGCGCCTCCAACCACCTCGGCCAGAAACCATATGCCTACAGTATGCCGTTCCGGGTCATGAAAGTTTGACTGCACGGCAAATACCCGGACAATGTCGATTATTAAATTGGTTTCTTCCCTGAATTCCCGCTTTACCCCGTCAAATACGTCCTCATCATACTCTAAATATCCGCACGGAATGCACCACAAACCGCAGTATTTTCCCCCATTTCTGCGCCCCAGCAAAATTTCACCCCGCTGGTTAAATACAATGGCAGCAACGCCTACAATGGGGTTTTCATACAGTATATACGCACACGCTTGGCAGGTAAGACGCGGGTGTTCATCATAATTGCGGTATTTAAGGGCTCCTCCACATAAAGGGCAATAAAAATAGCGTTGTGTTATGGGCTGCGGCTTTTGCTTCACGCGATTGATACCCCTGTTTAGTTGTCCCGGGGCCTAAAAAGCAACCTGCTCGGACCTTTATCGGTATCATCGTTTTCGCATAAAGTCAGCATGGATTCTGGCACGATCAGGACTTTACGATGCTCTTCCATCATTAATAAATACATCGGATCTCCTGGAGCCCTCAACCCTCTTTTGCCGACTATAACACCGGTGCAGTTGTTGTAGAAATGACCTTTTTGAGTGATCATGACCCTATTACCCAACTCCATAAAGCACACCTCTTTCACCGCCGGCAGATGCCAACGGACGTTTTTGGATTCAACCCTTTTCTAATATATTCTGTCGGGTTGATAGCTTACGGCACTCGCTTTTGCCATAATACTTCTTAATTATAATATATTGACAAGCCGATTGTATATCTGTGCCGGTTAGATCTCGCGGCTGATAAGATTAACCCGGCATTAAGCTCGCTGAAAATGAGATAGACTAAAAAAGGGTAGGGGGAGTTTGTGGAGAAATTTACCATCATCCTGAGCTGCGGACATAACGAGGATAGGTCATAAAGAGAATTAACCCGGAACATTTGCAGGCCATGGTAAAATGAAATGCATAAGTAAGGGGTCGTATTCCCAACTCCCGGGGTTAGTAGTTGAGGAAATCGAGAAGGATTCGCCCGGACGAAGCCGGAGGCGCAGCCCTGTCATATGATGCCTTTTGGGGCTATCCCAAATTTGTTTAGGTATCTAAACAAAAGAGTTTATAACCTGTTTTGCCGTCAGTGTACCAGTTAGGCCAGGGAGAATTCCAGTAAAATATTTTCGAAAATCTGGGCTACCGGCAAGATGCTTTTGATCTTGTATACATTGGCGCCAGAAAAAACCACACCCTCTTCCACCCGGCCATTACGGGCATTCAACAGGGCATCTTTAATGCAGTAATCACCTGAGCAATGGCGCAGGCAGGCTTCGCACTCTTCGGACATGGGAGCATCACCTGCTGCAATAAGATCGGTAAAGGTATTCTTAATAGCGCGTCCGGGCAGTCCTACCGGGCTCTTGATAATAATGACATCTTCCTGGCGGGCATTCAAGTAGACTTGTTTATACTCATCAGCCACGTCGCATTCCTCGCTGAGCAGAAAACGGGTGGCTATCTGCACGCCGTCAGCCCCCAGGCGGACCATCTCGGCCATATCGTATCCGTCGGTGATGCCGCCGGCAGCGATCACCGGAATTTTAACGGCCTGCTTGATTTCCGGCAATATCTCCTTGATGGAACGGTCCGTACCCAGATGCCCCCCGGCTTCACAACCTTCGGCTACCACGGCAGCGGCCCCGGATTTTTCCGCCAGGACAGCTGCACGGCTGGAAGATACAATCGAAACCACCGGCGTCTGAGATTCTTTGCACCAGTTAAAAATCTCTCTGGAGAAGCCAGCCCCGGTAAAAATAACATCTATATGCTCGTTGATCGCGGTTTTGACCAGCTGCATAAATTCTCGGGCCGCGTACATGATATTCACGCCGATAATGCCTTGATTCTGGCTCAGTGCGCGGGCTGTACGGATCTGATCACGAAGATCGTCCAAACTTACGCCGGTTCCGCCGATCACGCCAATACCGCCGCAACGGGCCACGGCAGCCGCCAGTGACGCAGTTGATACCCTGATAGACATACCTCCTTGAATAATGGGAAAACGGGGTTTAAGGTTGCCTATTTTTAACTCCGGGAGCTGCACTATGAACCCTCCTAATCGATATTACTATAACTAGAATATTACACCATAAAATAAGCAAACATGCAATTTCTAAAAATTTCGTTATTTATGTTGTCAAAAGCACTATTGGCCGATAAACCAAATCCCATGAGAGAAAAGGAATTAAATGTCAAAAATAAGGCAATAATGGAATTGTTATTGACTTTCATCAATAATATTGGTTTAATAACCTCAACGTCCATGTGCACGAAAATGTGTACATATTATTTTGGGCTAATATCTAAATGAGGTGGTTTCAGCAGTGAGAGCTCAAATCCTTAGTGTGGGGCACGCCCTGCCAGAACGCCGGCTTACCAATCAAGAACTGGAGCAAATGGTGGACACCTCTGATGAGTGGATTATTGAGCGCAGTGGTATTCGTGAAAGAAGAATTGCCGATCAACAAACCAAATGTTCCGACTTAGCATATCAGGCTTCCAAAATGGCCCTGGAGAGGGCCGGACTCTCCGCTCAGCAATTGGACTTGATCATCGTGGCCACTGCCACTCCGGATATGTTCTTTCCCTCTACTGCCTGCATAGTACAGGATCTTCTGGGGGCCACCAATGCGGCTGCATTTGACCTCTCAGCCGGCTGCACGGGTTTTGTTTATGCCCTGGACGTGGCTCACAAATATCTGCTGTCAGAGGATTATCAGCATGTTCTGGTTATTGGCGCTGAAACGCTGTCGCGCATTCTTGACTACCGGGACCGCAATACCTGTGTCCTCTTTGGAGATGGGGCCGGTGCGGCAGTTATGGGAAAAGGAACCTCTGATTATGGCATTTTGAGTTCCATCTTGGGCGCTGACGGCAGCGGCGGGAAATTCCTTAACTTGCCCGCCGGAGGATCGGCCATGCCCGCTTCTCCGGAAACCATACAAAACCGGCTGCATTATTTAAAAATGAATGGACCCGAGGTGTTTCGCTTCGCCACCCGCATAACCTCGGAGATCAGCACCAGAGTGCTGGAAAAAGCGGGTTTTGCCTACAGTGATGTGGATCTATTTGTTCCGCACCAGGCCAACATGCGCATAATAAAAACCGCTATGAAGAGAATGAATATTCCTGCCGAAAAAACCTTGATTAATCTGGATATGTATGGCAATACATCTGCTGCCTGTATTCCCATAGGTCTGTCCCTGGCGCAAGAGGAAGGCCGTTTAAAAGCCGGAGACTTGGTCTTGATGGTCGCTTTTGGGGCCGGCCTGACCTTTGGTGGTGTATTGCTGCGTTGGGGGAGGGGTTAATATTAATATGTTTGCGAATAGAGTAACCGCGCTGTTAGGGATTCAGTACCCTATCCTGCAGGGGGCTATGGCATGGATTGCCGGGGGGGGACTGGCGGGAGCTGTGTCCCAGGCCGGGGGCCTGGGAGTGATTGGGGCTGGCGACGCTGATCGAGCCTGGGTGGAAAAAGAAATCCGCAAGGTAAGAGAGGCTACCGATCGTCCCTTCGGGATAAATTTGATGATGACTTCGCCTCATATCGACGATGTAGTCGATTTAGTGATTTCTTCAGGGGTAAATGTCGTCACAACCGGAGGAGGAAATCCTGGGCGTTATATGGAAGCACTCAAAGGTGCCGGTATAAAAGTATTGCCGGTGGTGGCTTCGCTGGCTTTGGCCAAACGCCTGAGCCGCCTGGGTGCGGATGCCCTGGTTGTAGAAGGCATGGAATCAGGCGGGCATGTGGGGGAAATGACCACTATGTGCATTGTCCCTATGGTAGTTGATGCTGTGGATATTCCGGTCATTGCGGCCGGGGGAATAGCTGACGGCCGGGGATATATGGCTGCCATGGCTCTAGGCGCTGAAGGGGTTCAGATTGGAACCCGCTTTATCTGCGCTGCCGAATGTGACGTTCATGCCGCATATCAGCAAAAAGTGATACAAAGCCGGGACCGGGCCACTGTTGTATGCGGCGCCAAGACCGGTCATCCGGTCCGGGCTATACATAACCGGTTCACCCGCCAGTATTTGCAGGCCGAGGAATCAGGAGCCACCAAGGAATTCCTGCAAGAACTGGGACGGGGGCGCTATCCCGCCGCAGCCGTAAAGGGTGAAGTGGACGAAGGCAGTATTCTGGCGGGACAGATTTGCGGATTAATCAATCGTGTTCAACCGGCTGCCGAGATTATCAAAGACCTGGTTGAGGACGCCCGTAGGGTGCAGAAACGATTGGGGGAATAACATGGCAACCTTAGCATTTGTGTTTCCCGGTCAGGGCGCACAGCAGGTGGGGATGGGCAAAGACCTTTATGAAAATTTTGAGTCAGCCAGAATGGTATTTCAACAGGCTGACGCGGCGGCAGGTTATGATCTTGGCCGGCTTTGTTTTGAGGGGCCCCTCGATAAGCTGAATCAAACCGAATTTGCCCAACCTGCGCTTTTGGCCAGCAGTGTGGCTGCTGGTGAGGTGCTTAAAGAGCAGGGTATTGAAGCGGTAATTATGGCCGGCTTGAGCCTGGGAGAATACTCCGCCCTGGTTTGTGCACAGGCTTTATCTTTACAAGAGGCCATACCCCTGGTGCAGCGCCGCGCCAGGTTGATGCAGGCGGCGGTACCGGCGGGGGAAGGCGCCATGGCGGCGGTCCTGGGATTGGATGATCAGGCTGTGCAAACAGCCTGCGCAGCGGATCAAGGTATTGTGGCTATTGCCAATTACAACTGCCCGGGCCAGTATGTTATATCCGGCGGCAGTGAAGCGGTGCAAAGGGTATCGGTACGACTGAAAGAATCCGGGGGCAGAGTGATGCCCCTGGCAGTTAGTGTGCCGTCCCATAGCGAGTTGATGAAACCGGCTGCTGAGGAATTGCGGCCTTATTTAGAAGCTATAGACTGGATAGAACCGATGGTGCCGGTAGTCAGCAATGTAAACGCTACCGCCAATCCAGCCTCGCGATTCGTGGATTTACTGGTTAGACAGCTTTATTCTCCGGTTAGATGGGAACAGAGTGTACGCTATATGATGAACCTGGCTGATTACTTCGTAGAAGTAGGTCCGGGCAGCACCCTGTCGGGATTGATCAAAAAGATCGATAAAAACCGGCTGCTGGGCCAGGTGAATGATGTGAAAAGCCTGGAAAAAGTAATAGAGAAGGTGAAGACCATATGAGTTCTAGAGTTGCACTGATAACCGGCAGTTCCCGGGGTATAGGCAAAGCGATCGCCCTGGCCCTGGCTGCAGACGGCTGCCAGATCGCGGTTAATTATTATGAAAGCGGCCAGGCGGATGCTGAAGTCAATGCCTCCAATCTCCGGGATGCCGAGGCGGTCGCCGGGGAGATTGAAGCCCTGGGCAGCAAGGCGGTAGTATTGGGCGCTGATGTCTCGTCTTCGCAGTCGGCCCAAGAACTGGTCGATCAGACTGTCAAAGTCCTGGGGCAGATCGATATTCTGGTCAACAACGCGGGAATCAATAGAGACAACCTGCTGCTGCGCATCAGTGATGAAGAATGGGATCAGGTGCTGAAAACCAATTTAAATGCAGCCTTTTATTGCAGCCGGGCTGCGGTTAAACATATGGTTAGAAAGCGCTACGGCAGAATCGTGAGCATATCTTCGGTAGTGGGCGTCGGCGGCAATGCCGGGCAGGCCCACTATGCGGCTTCAAAATCGGGACTCCTTGGGTTCACCTATTCGTTGGCCAAAGAATATGGCCGGCGCGGTATAACTGCCAATGTGGTGGCGCCAGGCTATATTCAGAGCGATATGACCGCCCGGCTGAACGCTGAACAGACTGCCCGGATAGCGGATAATATTGTTCTGGGGCGGCTGGGAACCCCGGAGGATGTTGCAGGAGTGGTAGCTTTTCTGGTATCATCCAGAGCAGATTATCTTACCGGGCAGCTGCTCCGGGTCGACGGCGGTCTGGGAGGCCTATAAAATTAAATTGAATTCAAATTGGTTCGTGGTCTCGAACCATTCAGTCTGTTCAATAAAAGGAGGATGTAAGCCATGTCAGTTTTTGAAGAACTCAAGAAGATTATTGTTGAAATCAAGGATATCCCGGAGGAGCAGATTACTCTGGAATCCAGCTTTGCGGACGATCTGGAGGCAGACTCGCTGGACATCGTAGAAATGCTAATGCTCTTGGAAGAGAAGTTTGACATTCAGATTCCGGAAGACGCCGCGGAAAAGATGAAAACCGTACAGGATGTGGTCGAGTACGTTGAGGCTAAATTGTAGCAGATAGTTAAGAATAGGGGTGATGGGATGCCGGAACGCAGGGTAGTAATAACCGGTTTGGGGGTGGTGTCGCCGGTCGGTCTTGATAAGGATGAATTCTGGAGCAACCTCCTGGCTGGGAAAAGTGGCATTGGCCTGATCGATCGCTTTGACGTCAGCCAGTTCCCCACCAGGATAGCTGCGCAGGTGCGGAACTTTGACGTGCAAAAATATATCCCCCGTAAAGATGCCCGGCGTATGGATTTGTTTGTGCAATACGCTTGTGCTGCCGCCAAACAGGCAGTCCTTGATGCGGCGCTAGATTTTTCAATCGTTGACCGGCAACGGGTAGGTGTATGGGTAGGGTCAGGAATAGGCGGCATCGAAACCCTGGAACAACAACATAACGTTTTGCTTAAACGGGGTGTAGCCGGTGTCAATCCCTTTTTTATTCCCATGATGATAGCTAACATGGCTTCTGGACAGGTATCTATTTTGTTCGGTGTGCACGGACCCAATGGGTGCACTGTTACTGCGTGTGCTTCTGGAACTAATTCCATCGGTGAGGCTCTGGGATTTATCCGCCGGGGCGAAGCCGAGGTGATGATTGCCGGCGGAGCGGAAGCAGCTGTTACGCCTATATCCATTGCAGGCTTCTGTGCCGCCAAGGCCTTATCGACCCGAAATGATGAGCCTGACAAGGCCTGCCGTCCTTTTGATGCAGAGCGGGGCGGTTTTGTAATGGGGGAAGGCTCGGGGATCGTTATCCTGGAGGAGATGGAGCATGCTAAACAACGCGGCGCCCATATTTATGCTGAATTGATAGGTTATGGAGCCAGCGGGGACGCGGTTCACGTAGTACAGCCCGATCCGGACGGGAAAGGCGCAGCCCTGGCCTTTAAGAATGCCTTGACTGACGCCGGTATAGAGCCGGAGCAAGTAGATTACATCAACGCCCATGGAACCGGAACTGATTTAAATGATCAGATGGAGACCAAGGCCATCAAGGCGATTTTCGGCCAGCATGCCTACAACCTCAGTGTCAGTTCCATAAAAGCTGCTACCGGCCATATGCTTGGAGCGGCCGGTGCGGTGGAGCTAATCGCCACGGTGTTGTCATTGCAGAATAATATCATACCGCCGACCTTAAACCTGGAAAATCCTGATCCTGACTGTGATCTGGACTATACCCCTCTGGTGGCCAGATCCAAACCGCTGTCGGTGGCTCTGTCTGATTCACTGGGCTTCGGGGGCCACAACGCAGCTCTGTTAGTGAGAAAGGTATAGCTTTATGACCGTGAATATTAATGTGGATGAAATTATGAAAATTATTCCCCACCGCCATCCCTTTTTGATGGTGGATCGCCTGATAGAACTGTCCCCCGGGGAAAAAGCGGTGGGCATTAAGAACCTGACCATCAATGAACAGTTTTTTGCCGGCCATTTTCCCGGCAAACCAGTTATGCCCGGGGTTCTGATGATCGAAGCCATGGCCCAGGTGGGGGCTTGCGCCCTGTTGTCTCAGCCGGAATACCAAGGCCAGATCGCTATGTTTGCCGGGGTGGACCGCATCCGTTTCAAACGCTCCGCCCTCCCCGGAGAGACCTTGTTGATCAGCACTGAACTCACCGCTATCAAGGGAAGCATTGGCAAGGGCAAAGGAAAGATAACTATTGATGGGGAGACAGTCTGCAGTGGGGAGTTTATGTTTGCGCTGGTGAAGGACCAGGAGTGAACCGGAGGAGTATATGTTAAAACGTTCATTTGGAAAAACCAAATATATACCTGTTCCTCAGGATGCCTTGCCGTACAGACCGGCAAAGCCGGGGCAGGCAGTCTGCCCGCAGTGCACTTCCGGTATATCTGAGGAGGAGATGCAGGAAAATTTCAAGGTCTGCCCGTTTTGCCGGCACCATTTTCCTATGAATGCTCATGAACGATTAAGCTGGATTGCGGAAGCCGGCAGTTTTGAGGAATGGGATACCGGCCTCAGTTCTTACAACCCCTTGGAATTCCCGGGATATGATGAAAAATTAGCTGACGCCCGGGAAAAGACCGGCCTTCAAGAGGCCATTATCACCGGGGTGGCCAGGGTGCAGGGATACCAGGTGGTTCTGGGAATAATGGACTCGCGTTTTCTGATGGGAAGCATGGGATCAGTAGTAGGGGAGAAAATCAGCCGGGCTATTGAAAAGGCCATGGAGCTGGGCTGCCCGTTCATTACCTTTGCGGTGGCCGGCGGTGCTCGCATGCAAGAAGGCATGCTTTCCTTGATGCAGATGGCTAAAACCAGCGCGGCTCTGGAAAGGTTCCACAAGCGGGGACTGCTCTATATCTCGGTAATGACCCACCCCACAGTCGGGGGAGTGCCAGCCAGTTTTGCAGGTCTGGGCGACATCATCATCGGTGAGCCCGGTGCTTTAATCGGGTTTACCGGACCGCGTGTGATTGAGCAGACCTTGGGGCAGCGTCTGCCGGAAAGGTTTCAGCGCGCCGAATTCCAACTGGAACACGGCATGCTCGATCTGGTAGTGGATCGAGCGGAATTGCCCGCTGTGATCGGGCAGATCCTAAGGCTTCACCTGGGAGGTAACCATGGTTAAAAGACAGTTTGATTATGAAGACAAATATGAGAATATTCAGGATAAAATCAAGGAACTGGTGGAATTATCGGGCAGTTTGGACTTCGATTTAAGCGGTGAGATCAAGGTATTGGAAAGTAAATTACAAGCCATCCGGGATCAAAAATACCAGAACCTCACTCCCTGGGAAAAAATACTTCTGGCCCGTAATCCAGAGAGGCCCACTACCATACAGTATCTTGACAATATTTGTGATGAGTGGATTGAACTGCACGGCGATCGGCTCTATGGGGACGATCATGCTGTCGTAGGCGGAATCGGCGCCTTTAACGGCATGCCGGTGACGGTGATTGGCCATCAGCGCGGTAAGGACACCAATGAAAATATCAAACGCAATTTCGGTATGCCACATCCGGAGGGATACCGTAAAGTACATCGTTTGCTGGTGCAGGCTGAAAAATTCGGGCGGCCGATATTAACCTTCATCGATACTCAGGGGGCTTATCCAGGCGCCGGTGCTGAAGAACGCGGTCAGCCTGTGGCTATTGCTCAGGATCTCATGTTATTATCCGGGCTGAGTGTACCGATTATATCAACGGTTATAGGCGAAGGCGGCAGCGGCGGGGCACTGGCTCTAGGGGTGTGTGACCGCCTGATCATGCTTTCCAACTCGGTTTTTTCAGTAGCTTCAGCTGAAACTTGCGCTTCTATTCTGGCCAAAGATGCTAATCAGGCCGAGGGAATGGCCGGTGCCTTGAGATTGACCGCTTTCGACCTGAAAGATCTCGACATCGTTGACGAAATTGTGCCTGAACCCATTGGCGGAGCCCACACCGATCCTCAAGAAACCATAGCCAGGGTTAAAGAAGCCATAGCCAGAAATCTCTATGAGGTGATGGAAAAGGGCGGTAATCTTCCTGAACAGCGCTATCAGCGGCTGCGCTCCATCGGGCGCTATAACATTAAATAGCACATACAGGGGCACGTGGGGACGGTTCTTTTGCCTGCCGGGGCAGGCAAAAGAACCGTCCCCATGCCTGTTTGACTCAAAAAAGACTCGAGGAAAAGATCCCCGTGTGTCATATAGGGGCCGGGCTTGGGTGATACTAGAAAAGAAAAGGTTTATAATGGATAACATAACCATGAACGCAAAAATTACCGCGATAAGGAGGATGGCAGTGAACCATAGCCCGAAAAGAGATGAAATAGAGGCTCGCTTCAAATGGAACCTTCAAGACATCTATAATGATGATGCCGCCTGGGAAAATGATTATGAGCAGATGAAAACCATGCTGCTCAAAGCTGCGCAGTTACAGGGGACTCTGGGGCAATCGGGCCCGCAGCTTTTGAGCGCTCTTCAGCAGATAGAATCGATCGACCGCCGGGGAGAGAAATTGGTGGTTTACGCCAAGATGCGCCGTGATGAGAATAATGCCGATAATCGTTATCAAGCCCTGTATGATCGTGCGGAAACCCTGATGATCGAAGCCGGCAGCACTATGTCTTTCGTAACCCCTGAATTGACTGAAATTTCGCAAGAAATCCTGAACCAATTCATGGAAGAATGCGAAGACTTGAAGCTATACCGGCATATGTTTGATGAGATTTTCCGGCAAAAGGAGCATGTGCTCTCCCAGCCCGAGGAAAAGATCCTGGCCCAAAGCGCCGATCTGTCCCTGGCAGCCGGCAACATATTTACAATGCTTAACAACGCGGATATCAAATTTGGAATGATCCGGGATGAAAACGGTCAGGAAGTGGAACTCACCAAAGGGCGCTATGGCCGGTTCATGGAAAGCCATGACCGCCGGGTGCGCGAAGAGGCCTTTCACGCTCTTTACAGCGCTTACGGAAAGCTGGAAAACACCCTGGCTTCATCTCTGTCAGCCAGTGTCAAAAAAGACGTCTTCTATGCCCGGGTCCGCAAATACCCCTCAGCCCTGCATGCCTCTCTCCAACAGGACAATGTTGAAGTTGAGGTCTATGATCGCCTGATTGAGTCGGTACACAGTTATATGAACGATATGTACCGCTATTTGAAACTGCGCCGGCAGATTCTAAACCTGGATGAACTGCACATGTACGATATTTATGTTCCTCTGGTGAAGGAATACCAGGCGGAAGTCCCCTATGATAAAGCCCGGGAGCAGGTTTTAGAAGCCCTACAGCCACTGGGTGAGGAATACCTCAGTATTTTAAAAAGCGGTTTTACCAGGGGATGGATAGATGTTTATGAAAACCAGGGCAAAACCAGCGGCGCTTATTCCTGGGGATGCTACGATACCCATCCCTATGTCCTGCTGAATTATGATAACAAATTAGACGATGTTTTCACCCTGGCTCATGAGATGGGACATGCCCTGCACAGTTTTTACTCCAACCGCCATCAGCCCTATGTATACAGTCAGTACACCATTTTCCTGGCCGAGGTGGCTTCGACCGTCAATGAATCGCTGTTGATCGACTATCTGCTCAAACGCAGCAACAGCCGTGAGGAGCGCATTTATCTGATAAACCATTATCTGGAGCAGTTCCGCGGCACCGTATACCGCCAGACCATGTTCGCTGAATACGAAAAGATCATCCATGAAATGGTTGAACAGGGCAAGCCCCTGACCACCGAGGCATTGAAAAGCAGCTATCTGGATCTCAACCGGCTCTACTACGGCCCCGACGTGGTGATGGATGAAGACATCAAAATGGAGTGGGCTCGAATTCCTCATTTTTATTCAGCCTTTTATGTGTACAAATATGCCACCGGCTTTTCCGCCGCCACCGCCATCAAGGAACAGATCCAGAATGAAGGGGAGGCCGCTGTCAAACGCTATTTGGAGTTTCTCAAGTCGGGTTCATCAGATTATCCGGTAGAGCTGCTTAAAAAGGCCGGGGTGGATATGACTTCGCCCAAGCCGGTTCAATCCGCGTTGGATTATTTTGGCCGCCTGGTGTCCGAACTCGAAACGGCAGTCTCCGGCTGATCCCAATCGTTTGAGACCGCCAAATCCAGGTAATAAATGATCCCGGGCGGTCTTATTTTATTGCCTGGACTGGCGGTAAAAAGGCAAGCCGCTATCAAAAAATATAGGTTATGCGGAATACTCTCCCAAACCGGCTCCGGCCGGTTTTGTCTTGCAAATACTTTCATATTCGGCTTATTAAATGCACATAATGATTGCAGGATGCCAACTTTTAGTGCACGGTAAGGAGGAACATGTCTTGACTCAATTGACTGTACTGAAATGCGAAGAAGCATTTGATCAGAGCATAGCCAGAGTCACCCCCCGTTTGAAGGAGATGGGAAGTTATGATCTGGTCATCGGCATACCTTTTCATGAGGAGAAGGAGCAGTTCCTGGCCTTATTGCATTCGGTTGATCAGATCCTCACTTCATGGATAGGCAAGCGGCAACTGCTGTTAATGGTGGGCGATCATACGGCTATTGACTTCCTGGACGACATTGCAGAATTGGAACTTAAACACCCGCATTTAGAATTTGTATTGCCCGGCCACTGCAGCGGAAGAGGTTCTAGTATCCGTGCCATTATTGAGATCAGCAAGCGCCTGGAAGCCGATTTGATCTTATTCAGCGCCAATATGATCACCTCCCAGGGACCAGGCATTCAGGGAGACTGGTTAGAAAGCCTGTTAAATCCCATTCAAGGGCCCTACGACATGGTAGTGGGAAGCATGAGGCGTCATATGGGTATTGACAGTATCGCCCATATGCTGGCTTCACCGGTGATCGAAACTTTTTACGGCTTTCGCATGACTGATCCTTTAGGCGGCATTTATGCCATTAGCCATGATCTGGTGGAAGATTTGGCCCATGAAGCTATGTTCTGGGGGGAGGGCATTTATGGTTACGGAATAGATTTCTGGCTGATCACCCGAGCCTTATGCTGGAATAAGGTTATCTGCGAAGTCAGCCTGAATGGCGATGTCAAACCTGCCTCCCTGCAAAAACGCAACCGGGTATTCAGGGATACTGCCCAGATCGTATTTGAAGCCGCTAATCGCGACACGGCCGTCTGGGTGCAGGACCGCCTGGTGGTCAAGGTGGCCGACATCCTGGCCAACAGCGATATAAAACGTCCCGACCTGGGATATCATGATGTGGATGAACTCCTGGACAGCTTTCATGAAGGACTGAGGCTTTATTATGATTTAATGACCAATCTCTTCAGTTATGAACTGGTTCAGCAGATCACCGGGCTGAATGAGGAGAGCTTCAATCTGGACAATGACCTGTGGGTGAAGATAATGACCGAACTGACTATAGCCTACAGTTTAGATGAGGCCAATCGGGTTCAGGTCTTGGACTTATTGACCGCTTTATATAATGGCCGTGTAGCCAGTTATGTTCTGCAGATGCAGCAGTTTAAGGCTTTATTCCCGCAACTGGAGTGCAGCGAACAGGATGCTTTGCTGGTTTCCAAAATGGATTCTATAAGACGGCAATTGACCGACGAATTGCTCTGCTGCAAACCTGAATTCACCCGGCGCTGGATGAGCAAAAAGGAACAGGTCAAACCGGCCCTCATTCCACTGGGGTACATGGAATACGTGCCTGGCAAGCCCCTGGTTATTCCCAAAAAAATCCGGGGCAAAGACGGCCGTATAGTACAGACCGACAATATTTTTAGAAACCTGCGCAAGAGCTATAATGAAGAATTTGCCAAGTTTATCGGCGCAGGGCTGGGATTGCCGGTCAAAGGAAAAGCCCTTGACCTGATAGGCGGGGTGGAGCATTTCATGGAGCAGCTGGAGCAGGCGGCCGATAAAGTCATGCCCGGCGATCTCAGCAGCAGCAAAGGCCTGAGCGAGTTTGTCTCCAATATGCTCAACCTGGTAGAAAGCAAGCCGATATTTACTGTGCATATTGACAAGATCAGAGAGATGCTGGTCAGGTTTCCCCCGATCAATCTCATGATACCTTTGGGATACTACAAACCGGAACAGTTGATCGAAATGGTCGATCCCCGCGACGCCGTAACCTATGCCAATCTCATAGAAGATCGCTCCTATACCGACCGGGATGTAAACTGGCTAGCCGAGACCCTCAAACCCGAGAACTTTGAATGGGTGCCGATTAAAATCCTGATTATGCCGGAACAAATACAATTAGGCATTCTGGGGCGCGGCAAAATTTCCAATGCCAATCATATAACCGGACGCATCACGCTTCGCGCCCTTCAACCCGGGACCGGAGGCAAGTATCCCAAACTGAGATACCTCACTAGCATATTGCGCCGCCTGGCAGTTGCCGAACATTATTCTCAACTCTTTCAGCAAAATGTCGGGGAACGCAAGAATATCGGCGCCAAACTGCGCAATTCACTACAGATTTTGCATAAGGGCGAGGAATTTTCGATACACAATATTTTTGAAAACCATCATCATCGCTGTTTGGTGAACAAAATCAAAGCCCTGGCAGTTAAATTAGAAGAGACTGACCGGCCTGACTATGCCCGCTTATTTCACCTCATGGCTGAAGGGTACGGCCTATCGCAGGTTCTGGAAGAAGGAACTTTTCTTACCTGTACCGCTTGGAGCTGGGCCAGCTATAGTTTTAAAGGCGGGCTAAAGATTCCGGGTACCTGGACTACTACCGTGGAGAACCGCTGGTTTAATCATGATTTCCTGGAAACCCTTTATTCGGAATTAGGGTATGACCCCGAAAACATCATGCAAATTGTTTACCGCATGATTCAGGCCGGAAAGAGCAATCAAAATCTCCTCGATACGCTCTTGCCCACCAGACCCAAAGATGTCACTGTGGTAGTACAGGAGACTACCAACCAGCCCAGTAAAAACCTGGTCCGGCATCCTGCCAATCCGCTCCTGGAGCCCATTGAGGAAAACCCCTGGGAGGCCAAATATGTGTTGAATACCGGGGCTCTGCGCTTCGGGGATAAAGTGTATTTGTTTTATCGCGGGGTTGGTTTAGACGGCATTTCTCACATCGGTTTGGCCATTACCGATGGATATAATGTATTGGAGCGTTTGCCCGAGCCGATTTTCTCGCCTTCTACCCCGGAAGAGCGCATGGGATGCGAGGATCCCAGGTTGGTGGTAGTCGAGAACAAAATCATCATGCTCTATACCGCCTATGACGGTAATTTAGCTCAGATAGCAGCGGCCTCGATAACCCTGGATGATTTCCTGGCTGGCAACTACCGGGCCTGGAATCGAGAGGGGCTGGCATTTAAAAATATCTGGGATAAAGATGCCATTTTGTTCCCCGAAAAGATCGGCGGTAAATATATCGTATATCATCGCATCGAACCCAGCATCTGGGTCACCTACACCAAAGAGATACGCTTCCCGCTGAAGGAAAAACATGCTATCATCCTGGGGCCGCGGCCGGGCCGGATGTGGGATTCCCTGAAGATTGGAGCAGGAGCCCAACCGCTAAAGACCAGGCACGGCTGGCTGCTTATTTATCACGGGGTTGACTACAATTATGTGTATAGTCTGGGGGTTTTGCTGGTCGATCTGAATGACCCTCAAAGGGTGATCTACCGCTCGCCCAACCCGATATTACAGCCTGAGGAAGATTATGAGATCGGTTTGAGCGGAGCCTGGGTGCCGAATGTGGTGTTTACCTGCGGCGCAGTAAGCGATTCGGAAAAGGATATACTGGATGATGATGACCTGGTCATGGTCATCCAGTATATCCTTTTCCGA